>LFRQ01000008.1 GCA_001512835.1 Clostridia bacterium DTU022 | reverse complement strand
GTACCAGATATAGGCGGTGTAGCTGAACAGTTCGCTGGCCGGAGCCAGGCAGGCTTCTCCCCCCGCCGCTTCGATCTTGGCGATAATCTGCTCGTTGTTGCGGTCGTCCAGGCGGACATAGAATTCGCCCCCCACCAGGATCAGGGGCCGCGTCTCGTCGCGCTTCTCCAGTCGGCCAAACTCCTCCGCCGCTTCGGCGACCAGCCTTTCCAGGGGGCGCAGGTAAGCGCCGTCAGCCAGGCGCAGGGGGTTGAAGCGGAAATTCTCCAACTCTTCATACAGCCTCTCTGCGTAGCGCCGGTAGAGGGCCTCCGCTGAGGAGGGGTCGACGGCGTAGGGGCGCGTGCGGTGAAGCATTTTGTAAAGCAGATCCATGACAATCATGCCGTCGAAAACGCCCAGGGCGAAGGTAAGGCCGAAGCGGCGCATAACGTCAAAGAGGTGCACCGAGCAGATCCGCCCCGGGCCGTAGCCGGCCCGATCCAGGGTCAGGGTCTGGGTGGGAGCGTAGAGCCCGTAGCGGCACGGCCCGCAGGCCCAGCCCTGGAAAAAGACCGTGCCCTCCTCCACCCCGTTCTGCTGCAAGTAAGCCAGGAAATCTTCCAGGTTCTGGATCAGGGGCAGGCATTCTTCCCCGTTGATGTAGCGCCGGGCCAGGGTCAGGTCCGGGTCCTTGCTGCGCGGCAGCAGATCCGCCTCCACCCCGCAGCGCCGGAAGAGGGAGACCATAATCCGGGCGTGGTCGGAGGGATGGGGAACCAGGATCCTGTGCCAGTCCCGGTCCTTAATGGTGCGGGGCCGGGCGTGGCGGCCTTCGGGCGGGCGAGTCTCGCGCCGGCTGCGGCAAGTGTTCCGGAAAGCCTCCAGGCGGGTGATCATCCCCGCCGCCGCGGTATGCTCGTCCAGGGTCAGGCGCAAATAGTCTCCCAGGCCGTTCAGGAAATGGCGCAGCATGGCGTTGGGCCCGCACTTGAAGGGATCCTGCAGCACAAAGTGGAAGACGGGCAGTGCGCTGTCCTTCTGCCGGTTCAGGAACCCGGCCAGGAACACCGAGGAGAGGATGCGCTGCAGCTGGACGGGGTAGATGTGGTCCATGCAGTCGATGGATTTATCCAGGTAGGCCTGGAGCTCCTCGCGCCGGCCCTGGAGATAGGGCGACTCGATCCGGCCGGCCAGCCAGCCTTGCAAGTAATAATATAGGAATTCGTGGGGCAGCGCCGTCATCCCGATCTGCCGGGCATAGCGCAGGGAGCCCTTGGAGACAAAGTCATCGTAAAGGGTATAGGGGCGGCTGAGGAAGACGGCGGCAACCCGGTCCGGGAGGGCGGCCAGCTCCTCCATGATCCGGGCGCTCTCCCGTTCCATGGCCCTCTGGAAATCTTCCCAGGCCCGGTATCCTTCCCGAACCGCCTCGGCCAGGGCCTCCTCGGTATAGCTCTCTCCCAGCAGGCGCTTCGCCACCGGCCGCAGCTGCTCCCGGATCCCCTTTGCCCCGGCCCGGTAGTTCAACTGGGCGTAGAGCACCCTGGCCGGGTCCAGGCGCAGGGAATTAACCACCGTCCCCCGCAGCGTCTGCAGCAGCGGGCAGGTAAAGGAGCGCGGCCAGCGCTCCGCCCAGGGGGGAGGAGGCATGTCCACCACTTCGGGGACAAATATGTAATCCAGGTCCCCGTCGGCCAGCTCCGCGTAGTGGCCGACGATTACTTTCATCGGGTAGCACATCTCCGAGTCCAGGTGGAACTTTCCCAGCTCCAGGGTTTTCGTTTCCGTTTCCGAGGAGAGGACCACCTGCGCCCCCAGGGACCGGAAGAAGGCGGCCCAGAAGGGATAGAGATCGAAAAACATCCCGGAGCGGGCTATGCCCACCCGGGGCCCGGTGTTCAGGGGCTCCCCGGCGGCCTCCATGAACAGCTTCTCCCGGAGGGCGGCGTAGTCGGGCTTCTCCGCTTCTTTGCCGGACCGGTCCAGGCCCGAGTAGCGGCCGCAGCGGTCGCCGTAGATGAACTTTCCTCCGCCTTCGAAGCTGATCACGTGGAGAACGCAGTGGTGGTCATGCTGGCACTGGGCCCGGCACTCCCGCTTCGTGACCGTGTAGGAGCTCAACTGCTCCAGGCTGCACCGGGGGACCTCCTCTCTCTCCCCGCTTTCATAAAAGCGCTTGGCCATCAGCGCGCTTCCCAGGGCCCCCGTCAGCTCCGGCCGCGGGGGGATGAAGATGTCGCGGTTGCACTCGGCGGCGAAGGCGGCCGCCAGGGCCGTGTTCATGGCCGTGGCTCCGGTGAAGACCAGCCTCCCCTCCAGGGGCCTGTTCTCCACCGTCTTGCTCAGGTAGTTGCGAGCCGCGGAGTAAGCCAGGCTGGAGAGTTGCGCCTCCAGGGGCAGCCCGCGGGAGGCGGCGGAAAGGAGGGTGGACTGGGAGAGCAGGGTGCAGGTGTCGCCCAGGTCGATGGCGTACTCGGCCTGGAAAGCCTTCCGGGAAAACTCCTCCTTGATCTCCACTCCCAGCAGCTCCGCCAGGTGCTCCAGGAAAGTGCCGGTGCCGGCGGCGCAGACGGGGTTCATATTGTAGTCGGCCAGGACCCCGTTCTTGATCTGGATAAATTTCGAGTCCTCGCCCCCAATCTCGATGATGGAGAGGGTTTCCTCTTCGCCAAACAGATACTTGACCCCCTCCGCCTGGCAGGTGATCTCGTCCACGGCGTAGGCAGCGTCAATAAGGCGCTGGGAAAGAAAACGGCCCGAGCCGGTGGTGCAGGCTACTAGCGGCACCCCCTCCAGAAGAGGGCCGTATTTCTCTTTCACCTGTTTGATCAACTCCAGGACCTGCAGGGCGGGGCGGCCGGTGGTGGGCAGGTAGATGCCGCCGATGATCCGCCCCTCCTCGTCCAGAAGGACGCACTTGGTGGAAACGGAGCCGCAGTCCACCCCCAGGTAGACGGTGCGGGGCTTGACATCCGGGTCGGCGCCTTCTGAGGTCAGGTAGTGCACCCGCCCCGCTTCCAGCCGGGGGAGGGGGTTTTCGGGAACGAAGCTTTGTCCCGCGTACAGTTTTCGGTTCTTTAAATCGCCCAGCGGCACGGGAGCGCCTTTTATGGCCGCCCCCACGGCGTTTATGTACTGGTGGTCCGGAGGCACCACCAGGGTCACTCCCTCTTCCTGGCAGTACTGCTCCAGGTATTTTATCACGGCCCGGTTCTCGGCCACCCCGCCTACGGCGACCAGGGTGCCGGGCCCTTTGATCCGGTTCTGGGCCACGCTGGTAACGATGGTCTCCACCAGGGCGCGGGCCATGCCGGCGGTGACAGCGCTCTGGGTCGCCCCCTCGTTAATGGCATGGGTCATATCGGACTTGGCAAAGACGGCACAGCGCCCGGAGATGCGCACCGGGCTGTCGGCCTGCAAGGCGATCTCCGCCAGCTCGCGGTCATTGTAGCCCATGCGGGTGGCCTGCTGGTACCAGAAGGCGCCGCTGCCCGCGGCGCACTGCCCGTTGCGGCTGAAAAACTGGACGGTCCCCTTTTCGTCCAGCTCCAGGTAGTAGATATTTTCATGCCCGAGAGAAACCACGGATACACCGGTAATCCCCCGGGCAACCAGTCCCGCTTGCAGCGCTTCAATCTCCAGCAGGGGCTTCACCCCAAGCTCCCGGGCCAGCAGCCTGGCGTTGTGCCCCACCAGCCCCAGGTCCAGGGAGAGACTCTCCAGTTCCGCGAGAAGCTCGACCAGGCATTCCGCCGCTGCCTGCAGCGGCCTGCCCGCCGTGGGCACGGTAATCTTTTTCATCCTCTCCCCGTCCAGCAGGATCCCTTTCACGGCGAAGACGCCCATGTCCAGACCTAACCTGGGCCGCTTGTTCGTTTTCGTCTCCATGGTGCTCATGCTCCTCCGTTTCTGCCCCGGTTTTATTAACTTAATCATAACCATAGTTCCCAGGAATAATCAAGGGTTAACATAAAGTTCCACGGGCTGCCGGTAGTAACTGGCAGCCAAGAGGAGGGACGGCCCTCTCCAGCCCCAAAAGGTACCCAAAAAAAGTCCCCAAAAAAGAAAAAACCAAAACACCTGGAAATTGGCGGCCAAGAGCGGGGGTGGCCATCACCGGGAAAAACCGCGCTGAGAGCCGGCGGGTCTCTCAAGCATAGCAGAACCCAGCCAAGCTCCAAGGATGAAAGGGAAAGCAAGGAGAACGCTGCAGCGCAATAGCGCCGGGGAATTGTACCCTACTTTTGCCGTTCTGCTGCAATAGTGACATCACCCGATCGCCTGGCTGTTTTCCAGTTCCAGCCCGAATCGCTTGGCACAACCGGCAAATTAACAAGCCGAGCCGTCGGCGATCATTCCATTCATATTGCAATGCTCCCGGCATAAAGTTCCCCGCCAAAGGGCCTGGGATCCTTATTCAATGTGCTTCAGGATCTCGCGGAAAGTTTCCCTGGTCTCCGGCGCGCTCTTCATATTGAAGATAACTACCCGGCCGTCTGCTTCCAGATAAATGAAAGGGGGTTTTTGGGCATCTACAAACATCTTCACCGGACCCAACTCTTTAGTCCTGAAATGCCCCTTCAAGTGTGAACCTACGGCGGACCCGTTGGTGCGCCGCTCGATGGCGGGCAGTTCTTCCATCAACCTGGCTTCATCGATGGATTCCCAGCTGTAAAGTTCGCCGTACAGGCCGTGGATTTGCAGCCCCTCTTCCAGAAAAGTTACCTTTGTGGGCCGGGAGAAGAAAAACATCAGGACAGCGACAAAGATCAAGGTGGCCGCAGCGAAAGCAGCGGAGAAAGCCGACTTCTTCCCCGCTCTCTGGCGCAGCTTTCCCTCTTGATCATAAATATTCCCGTCATACTTTGGCGCCTTAATCAACAAGTAAATGTTGGAAACGAGCAATAACAGAATAGCCGGAGCTGGGCCCGGCTTCAGACCGCAAGCATACAGCAGCCCCGTCAGAAGGAAAGCGCCGCCATTGACGTAGGAGTAGATTCCCATTAAGCGTCCCAGGCCTTCGGTATCCACATTGGCCTTCTTCTCCTTCGGCATGGTGTTATATCCGGCAATTAGAAAGTACCATTTAAGGCGATGAACCGCCAGCCCCAGGAGTATGAAGATCCCGCCGATTAAATAATAAATCCATATCATAAGATAAGCCTCCCAACGGCGCCCCGGCCGGGTTCAAGGGCGGAGGTGAAATATAAGAAACGCGATCAATAGTCAAAGAGACCAAACTAGGGGTATCCCGCTCCGGAGGCACCCATATTCCTTGGTCCCGGAAACAACCGCCTATTTTTTTTCGTTCATTTCAAAGAGGCCCCGGGTATCCAAAATCGGCTCCACAAACAGGATCCCTTTCCCGGGTTCTTCCAGCCGCAGCTCTTCAGATAGAGCATGCACCACCTGCTCAACCAAGTCGTTCGGTGTCAGGATGATCACCAGTTCCTTTTCCGGTTCAATCTCCACCCCGAACAAGCTGGTAGCCATCTCCGCGCCGGCGCCGCGCCCGTGTAAAATGGTCCCCCCCCGGACCCCGACCTTCCGGGCGATATCCATTACATCATTGGCCATGCCGCGGTCAACTATTACCGTCAATTTTTTGAACATGCACTCACCCTCCGCACATTGAACTGTTTCCTTGAGGAGCTCTTCGCGATGCCCCTTCGGTACCGGCAATTCTACGGCACTGATGACCGGCGTGATAAAGGCTATGCCATGACCGGGCTTTTGCAACTGGAGCACTTCGTCAAGATAATCCAGCACCTCTTTTCCCTTTTCCCTCTCCAGCAGGAAGGTGACCACTTCTTTTTTCTGGTTTTTGATTCCCAGCACGTTTAAAATGGCGCTGCTTACCGTTCCCCTTCCGATGATTACCATTCCGCTTCGGATACCCTGCTCTTTGAGCAGGCGGACGCATTTGTGACACTGATTCTCCCTTAGGACTAAGGTCAACAGCTGATAATTCCCGGTGTTCAGGGCACCATTCTGCTTATCCATGATTACCTCCATTATTTGCCTTCTGGGCAATCTTAAGCTTTGCTGCCTTGCGCATCTGCACCTGATAGAGGGCGCCCAGCAGCTCCAGGGCAATGATGGGCGTCATGGCCACAATGGCAATCATTCCAAATCCATCGGCCACCAGATCGGCCGTAGGAATCTGGGCGGCAACTCCTTGAACAAAGCCCAGGGAAAAGGTGGCCGTCATGGGTCCGGAAGCAACGCCGCCGGCATCAAAGGCCATACCGACAAACAACTCCGGCACAAAGTAGGCCAGGATAACGGCAATGCCGAATCCGGGCAGCAGGTAAACCCATAACTGGAGGTCCGGCAGCAAAATGCGCAGGACCGACAAGAAAATAGAGAGCCCCACGGCGACAGAGAGAAAAACCAGCACCAGGGTGCGGTTGACGGATCCCCCGGTGACATCTTCCACCTGATTGGTTAGCACATGGACGGCAGGCTCGGCCAGGACCGTGGCCAGCCCGAGAAAAAGGGCCACCAGCAGGACGGGAATTTTGGAGTCCATGGAAGCAAGCTGAATTCCGATCTGCGTGCCCACGGCCATGAAACCGCCGTAGACACCCAGAAAAAATATTACCAACCCTATAAAAGTTAAAAACAAACCCCGGGCAATGTCCAGCACCCGGCTTCGCTTCTGTTTAAAGGCAAATATTTGGAACAAGATGTAGGTTATAATGATGGGCAAAAGGGAAACAAAGGAATCCCGAACAATGGACAAAAACCTGGAACCATACAGCTCCCATAGGCTGGAGCCAACGATGGTTTGCTCCGGCAGGGTGCCATTTAGTTTATCCACGCCAAATATCAACCCGGTAATGAGAATCCCCAGAATCGCCCCTGTGGAAGCTATGCCGACCAGTCCAAAGCTATCCGCTTCACTGGACTTGCTGTCGTGTTTCATTGAGGCGATACCGGCAGCCAGGGCCAGCATAAAGGGGACAGTGACCGCACCGGTGGTCGCCCCGGAGGCGTCAAAGGCGATGGCGATAAAGTCAAAGGATGAAAATAAAGAGAGAATTAAAATCAAGCCGTAAGCAGCCGTAAACACATACTTAAGGGGAATGCCTTTCATGATGCGCAGCAATCCCAAAGTCATCATCACGCCGATTCCGATGGAGACAACGACAACCATCAAAAAGCGGCCCAGTTGGCCCGCGGTCACGCTGTCCACCTGGCCGGCAAGGATATGGAGGTCCGGCTCCGCAAAGGAAATAAAAAACCCCAGCACCAGGCATATGGTGATGATGGCGGCATAGCTCTTCGAGTAAGTCAGGGTGTTTCCGATACCGTGCCCTATGGGTTCCAACCCCTGGTCTATGCCGAATAGGAATATGGTTAAGCCGATAATCACCAGCACTGAACCCAGCAGGAAAGCAGACAGCATGGAGGGAGCTAATGGGCTTATGGTAAAATGCAGGACAAGCACAATTATGGTAATTGGTAAGACCGAGGCCAGGACTTCTTTTAGTTTGTCTTTTAGTACACCCAAGCGAACACCTCCTTGAAAATGTCTTTATCCAGGAAAAAGCAAGGTTTAATCACCGTAGCGGCGGATGCCAATAGCGAAAAAAAGATGGCCGGGATGCACGAATAAGAAAGCGTTTACCAGATATAATTAGGAACTGGCCGGGCGATATGTTCTGCACAATTAACGTGATACATGTAAATTATATGGTTTTTCAGTTTCTATTGTCAATAAAGGGCGATTAGTCCTTGGCTGGCTGCTGCAAGCTGGATTTGCCGGGAATTCTCTCCTCATATTAAATTAAAAATATACCCGAAGAACCGTCCCCTTGTTATAACAGTGCAACTCATCCCCGGGGCCATCCAGCTGCGCAGCCTTGGCCGGCAAAACTGAAACCGTCGTTAACTAATGATAAAATATGATAAAATAACTTGATCCATCCAAATCAGGGGCAAATATCCTTACCTTTTTCCTGCCTACTGCAATTGAAGGAGGGAATTTCATGGCAAAAAAAGCGTGGTGGAAAAGACCGGCGGTCTGGGTGCTCATGTTCCTGGTTATCCTCGCCGTATTGATCTGGGCAACTGACTTTCTCCGCTGGCAGATGGTGCGGGGGCTCTTTTGGCGGCCGTCAGCAATTGCACCGGAGAAGCAAACAGTAGTAATTATTGATCCCATGTATACTCCCCCGGAGCAAAACCTGATCATGAACCCGGCATATTGCCTCGCTGATTTCGTAACGCAGCTGGCCGATGTGAATATTGATATTATTCATTACCCCCAGGCTGATGAGGCGCGGGTGATGCGACATGACCCCGTCTGCATTTTGATCTCGGGGCAGACCGCTCCCTGGACCGATTACGACCCGCAGGTCCTGGAGCCCATGTTCCGCTTCCTAAGGGAAACCTCCCTGCCTGTCTTCGGTATCTGCGGCGGCCACCAGGTCATCGCCCAGGCTTTCGGAGCCCCGGTGGCGCCCATGGGCTACCAGGAGCTGGGCTATATCCAGGTGGAGCTTCTGAAAGATGATCCTATCCTGGAAGGACTGGACAGCCCCATCAAAACGTTTAACTGGCACGGCGAAGAGGTAAAGGAGATGCCTGAGGATTTTGAACTCCTTGGCTCCAGCGAGCTATGCCGAATCCAGATCTTCCGGCACCGGGACAAGGAGATTTATGGAGTTCAGTTTCATCCCGAACTTTCGGGGCGCATACCTGACGGCAAGATCATGTTAATCAATTTCCTCCGCCGGGCCGGGGTCTCCTTGAAGTAAGAAGTTTGAGGTCGGAGCCGGGAGGGGCACCAGCACATGGCTCGGCTCCCTGCCCTGTGTAAATCGGGCCCGGTTTGTTCGCCGCTATTGGAACGGGAATGCGCTGGCGGACCTGGCTAAAGAATACGGCGTCAACTCTTCTAAAATGAAAAGAGATAGTTTCAAAAAACCGGGATAATGAATTTATCCCGGTTTCATTTTCAGCAGTTATTGAATAAAGTCAGGTAAACAATAGGGTGCCCCTGCAGGCCCTCACTCAATAATAGTTTTTCTTAACCAGGAGTGTTTTCATCATTCCATACTCCAGAATATCTCCCGGTTGGCAATTCAATGCTTTACATATAGCCTCTAAAGTTGAAAACCGAATCGCCTTTGCCTTTCCATTTTTTAGAATAGAAAGGTTGGCCATGGTTATTAATTCAACTCTTGAAAAACGGGGCTATTTCCCGGCATTGCTCCTCGGGGTTCACCACGGAGAAGGGCTCTTGCAAGGCAACCTGCATGGAACTCATATCGGGCGTATACAAAAGCAAATTCATGTAGAAACGCGGTATCACCCGGATATGAAGGGAAAAATCTTTTTCGCCCTCTCCGGCAGGGGCGGCAAATAAGGCCAGGTTGAAGCTGCAGATGTTCTTGGAATCAAAGTACTTAAACAGGCATAGCAGTCCCTTGACCAGCCCATCAATTATTTTCTCGTCAAGATCGTAGATGGTGCTCCGGCCGGGGAAAACCGCCATGATTTCTCCCAAAACTCCCTGGGGGCAGAAAGCGGTGAGCCAGTATCCTTCTTCAATACGGCCGATAAATCTCTCCCCGGCTTCTTCCTCCCGGCGGCACAGCTCCTCCCAGAAATTCTCCCCCCATTTTTGGCGGTAGTTTTTGCTTTCCCGCATCACTTTCCGGTACAAATTGCCGGGTTCATCGGTTATGATTAGCTGCTGATGGGGGTGCAGCAGGCCTCCCCCCGATGGAGGCATATAATTCCAGGCAATAATGGAATACGGGAGCTCCCGTTCTTTTTCCAGCACCGTGCGGCAAAATTCCAACCCGGCCTCAAAGGCGTCTTTAAGGTACGCGGCACTCATTTTTTCCAGCGGCATCACGTGTTCCGGCCCCATCACCGTAAGGGCGCTGTAACGGTCATAGGGAGCTATATTGGCTATGACCCTGGCTCCTCCTTTTTTTATATGCCCTTCGGGAATAAGCTCCGCCGGAAACCGGGGGGTCGACCGCTCGATATTTCCCGGGCAAAAAGGGCACATCTCATGATGTTCCGGTTTATCCCACACCGAGTAATCTATTTTTTGTGCCGCTACTATTCCCATATGCGCAATCCGGCCGCTTTCCCCCGTTAAAGGATCGCGACGGTACTCCACCTCGATGGAATTCAGGGCAAAATCTATGCGCGGATCGAGGATTTTGGCATAGCCTTTGCGCTTCGCGAATTCCAGCATATGTCTATTCCTCCCGTGCAAGTAAACTTTTGCCAGGAAACACTTCTTTAAGAACCGGCAAAAACCCTTCCCCCAGGCGGCCGTATCTTACAACAGGCGTCTTCGGGCCAATCGCTGCCTTATTAGCCTAAGCCTCCTACCTCCATGGCCTGGCTGCTCCCAGCCAGTTGTTCTCCTGCCAGTACTCCTTGTCGATGGGGTTCCAGGTGTTGGACTGCTGCATCTTGCGCATAATGTTGAACATAAAAACTGTTTTAATGCCGGGCCTTGACCTGCCGATTTTGCTTTTCACCCTCCGAGAGACCTGGTCGGCTTTCCGGGCGATCTTTTTCTTGAGCCGCTCCGCCACATCCTCCCAGCGGGAAGCGCCGACATGGAAATGGATTCGATAGATTTTCGGTATTCCCCACCAGAACATCTGCTGGGCGATGGATTTGGTCACCCTGCCGGCGCCTGCTCCGGCGGCGGTGGATACGGCAACGCCCACTTTCGCAAACATCTCTTTTCTCGGCCGGTGGGACAACCACAGGTAGCCAAAGTGGTCAAAGAGGGTTTTCAGTTGCCCGGTCATCTCAAGGCAGTAGGTGGGAGAATCGATGACTATGACTTCCGAGCGAAGCATGGAAGCGGCTATTTTCTGCACCAGCTCCGCCTGGGAACAGTATTCTTCGCCTTTTAGTATGCACTGGAAACAGCCTAGGCAAAAAGCAGGTGCATCTTGGGGCAGATAATACTCATGCACTATGGCATCGCCATCGGCCAACCGTTCTTTGACCATGGCGGTGATATGATAGGTGCTCCCTTTGTGGCCCGCCATGGATCACGGTAATCTCCATTGATTTCACCTCCCCAATTCCTTATTTGTCATATATAAGGGGACAATTCCGCTGATACGCTGATATGTTGGAGGGACGGTTCTGCTGATATCTCATTAGCTTGGCCCATTAGTATACCAGGGCAGCCAAGGGGAGGATTAGTTTTCTTTGCCGCGCTTAAAATAGATCGGCAGAGCCGTCTCCTACAGACGCCCCCTCGATAGACCCCTGGACAGCCCCTGAGCAAGCCCGAACCAAAATTACCTGGCGAATACCTCTTTAGCGATCAATATTTGTCTAAAACCTTTCTATAAGGCGCCAGCATACCTTCGTACATTTTATTGCCCATTTTGGCCTTCAGCCTTGATGAAGACATGAGGGCGCCCACAAGATACATTTTTAAGATGGTTCCTTTTTTCTTATGGGGGAAGTCGTACAACCCATGCTGCTTGTAGAACCGGTGATCGGCTTTCATCATGCCGCGCATGACCCAGATAAGATCTCTAAAAATTTTCATCCCGCCGATGCCGTAGAAGTTTCTAGGCTGGATATACTTGTGGCTGATGGCATAATCGAGCCTGGCCGCCAGCCGATCAATTTCTGCATCGGGATCGATTTCATCACAGGCCACCCCGGCCAGGAAATTGCCTCCCACTTCGCTTCTGCCTTCAATAATCATCTGCAAATTGGCCTCGGCCGGGTAATTGCCGCTGACCAGGTAGCCGACGGGCTTTCCCGCCGTCACAGCGCGATGGCCGTTGCAGAACTGCCGGTCATCATACATTTTGAACACCGCGCCCATGGAGTGATCCTTGATGGTAAAGGCATATACAATGGCATCGGCAGACTGGATCTGGCTGCGCAGGAAGTCGTCAAAGCCGTCCTTGTAGACGCATTTCCCCGAATCCGCACAATGAAAGCATCCCAGGCAGCCGCCGTGAAAAGGATACTGGGAAATATTGACCACGCGGCTCTTGTGCTGCAGGACGGCCCTAAAGCGGTTAATCATGGCGCTGAGCTGCTTGTCATCCTTGGCACAATCGGTAACGATAACAACGTCGCCCTTCTTTCCCTCTTCCCTTAAGTCGACAGGAGTAACAGGAAGACGCGCCGCCGCCGCAGCCTGCGGGGGAAGGGTTTCATAGAGGTCGCGTTCCATGCACCAGCACACATATTTGAAAAACTCTTGCGCCTCTTTTCGCCCGCTCTCCGTCAGCAAGTCGTCCATATCGGCAGACAGCCCCTTAATGTATTTCATTTCCAGATCCTGGCAGTTTTCCTGGATAAACTTATGGGCAGTCACATCATAAAAATGCTTGGAGGTAGTAATCTGGGTTGCAAACTTCCCGGCCAGGTCAAGGCCGGAGGCTTTCAAAAGCTCAATAAACCGATGCAGCTGGCTGGGAGCAATAAAAGTATAAACCGGGTAAGAGAAAATGATTAGATCGGCAGCGGTTATCGCCTCGGCAGCAGCGGAAAAATCTTTTTCAAAAGATCTTATGCGTTGACCTACATGAAGCACCTGAAATTTATGCTCGGGAAACTTTTTCTCCCAAAACAAGACTGTTTGCAAGGTAACACTGTATTTTCCTTTTGGACTTCCGTTTAAGACCAGAACTTTCATCCTCCGCCTCCTGGTTCAACCCTTTTTGTATTGGACTGCATCTCAAAATAAAGGGGGGCGCCTTAAATGGCCAGGAATGTGCTCCAAAATTTCTTCCATTATATCAAAAACTGGATCCTTTTACTTCTATTTTTCTGCCAGACTGGAGGCCATCCCTTGATTCTATTTTTTGCCTGGAGGGAGGCCAACTTCCTCCCCTGAAAAAAGCGGCGGCGGGGCTGCTCCTTCGCCCCGCCGCTTAAGGCGATCATTCTTTTATTTTTTGTTCTCCTTTTTGAGTGCTTTTCCCTGAGCCCCTTTTCCTTCTTTGAAGGAAAAAATCCCTGTTCTTCAGGCAGCAGGCTCAATCTCCGCTGAAGGCCTGCTCCAAATCCTCGATTATGTCGTCAATATGCTCCGTGCCGATGGACAACCTTATGGTGTTCGGCTTAATTCCCTGCTCTAGAAGCTCCCTTTCGGAAAGCTGGGCATGGGTCGTGGTGGCCGGGTGGATAACCAGGGATTTGACGTCCGCCACATTCGCCAGCAGGGAAAACAGTTGCAAGCGATCAATAAACTTCTGCGCCTCTTTTATGCCTCCCTTGATGTCGAAGGTAAATATGGAGATGCCGCCCTTTTTAAAATACTTTTTGTAGAGGGCGTGGTGCGGGTGGCTCTCCAGGGAGGGGTGGTTGACTTTTTCCACTTTCGGGTGGTCTTTCAGGTAGGAAACCACCTTCAGGGCGTTTTCCACGTGCCGCTCCACGCGCAGGGAAAGGGTCTCCAGCCCTTGAAGAAACAGAAAGGCATGAAAGGGTGACATGGTGGCGCCCGTATCCCTGAGCAGGATGGCGCGGACCTTGGTGGCAAAAGCGGCCCGGCCGGCGGCCTTGGTAAAGCTGACGCCGTGGTAGCTGGGGTTGGGCTCCACCAGCGCCGGAAACTTGCCGCTGGCTTCCCAATCAAAGGTGCCGCCGTCGACTATGGCGCCGCCGATAACCGTTCCGTGTCCCCCGATGAATTTCGTGGCCGAGTGGATGACAATATCCGCGCCGTATTCAAAGGGGCGGACCAGGTAGGGGGTCGCGAAAGTGTTGTCGACAACAAGAGGGATCCGGTGCCTATGGGCTGCTTCCGCCACCTTTTCCATGTCGATCAGCGTGGCGTTGGGATTGCCGATGGTTTCTATAAATACGGCTTTGGTCTTCTCGTTTATGGCCTTTTCAAAGGCGTCTTCCTCATCGGGATCGACAAAGGTGGTGGTAATCCCGTACTGGGGCAGCGTGTGGGCCAGCAAATTGTAGGTGCCGCCATATATTGTCCGGGCGGACACAATATTGTCCCCGGCGCTGGCGAGATTTAAAAAGGTGTACGTGGCCGCCGCCGCTCCGGAGGCAACTCCCAGCGCCGCCACTCCGCCTTCCAGGGCGGCGATGCGCTTTTCAAAGACCTCCTGGGTTGGGTTTGTCAGCCTGCTGTAAATGTAGCCGGCCTCCTCAAGGCTAAATCTTGCCGCTGCGCGGGCGCAGTTGTCAAATACATACGACGTGGTCTGATAAATGGGCACCGCCCGGCTGCCCGTAGCGGGGTCCGGCTGCTCCTGGCCGGCATGAACCTGAAGGGTTTCAAATTTATATTTACTATTCTTATTTAATTGCTCCATCTTAATCACTCCATCCATGCTAACATTTCAAGCTTTTTATTCCTGGCACAACGGCGTGGACAGGTAGCGCTCGCCCGTATCGGGGAAAATAGCCACAATTGTCTTGCCGGCATTTTCTTCGCGCAAGGCCAGCTTAATGGCGGCATGGGCGGCGGCGCCGGAGGATATGCCGACTAAAATGCCCTCGCATCTGGCGATCTCCCGCGCCGTGTTAAAGGCGTCTTCGTCTTGGACCTTGATGATTTCGTTATAAAGGCCCGTGTCTAAAACTTCGGGCACAAATCCCGCACCAATCCCCTGGATCTTGTGCAGCCCGCTTTTCCCTCCCGAGAGAACCGGGGAGGCGGCGGGCTCAACGGCGACAATCTTGATATGCGGGTTTTTGGTCTTTAGATATTCGCCCGCTCCCGTGATGGTGCCGCCCGTGCCGACGCCGGCCACAAAAACATCGACCTTGCCCCCTGTCTGTTCCCATATCTCCGGGCCCGTGGTCTCAAAGTGAATTCTAGGATTCGCGGGGTTAGAAAACTGACCGGGGATAAAGCTGTTGGGAATCTCCCGGGCCAGTTCCTGCGCCTTGTCGATGGCCCCCTTCATGCCCAGGTCTCCCTCCGTCAGGACAAGCTCGGCGCCGTAAGCCTTTAGCAAGTTTCTGCGTTCAATGCTCATAGTCTCCGGCATGGTCAGTATAACCCGGTATCCCTTGGCGGCGGCGACGGCGGCAAGCCCGATGCCGGTATTCCCGCTGGTAGGCTCAATGATTACCGACCCCTTCTTTAACAACCCTCTCTTCTCCGCATCCTGGATCATTGCTTTCGCAATCCTGTCTTTGACGCTGCCTGCCGGATTATAGTACTCCAACTTGGCCAGGATTACGGCCTTTAGCTTGTGCTTTGCTGCGATGTTCCCCAGCTCCATAAGCGGAGTGTTTCCCACGAGTTCCGCAAAGCTTTTATAAATCTTGGCCATAAAAAACCCCCCTTCCATAATCTATGTGTCCCCGTCGCGGCTTCATATACCGGGGAAACCGTCTCTTGGATATAAATCGCAGGTGCAATTATATGCCGGGAAAACCTTCTAATACCCGGGCTTAAATTCGTCAAAAAGCAGGCCGCTTGGGCATCATCACCATGGGCTTATCACCCCATGCCTAAACGTCGGCAATATTAATTACTACTTATTCTATAGGCTTTGTAGATAATTATCATATAGCAAATATTTCTATCTGTCAAAAGTACATTTTTGTTTATTTTACTAATGGATAAACCACGGGGCCTTCCCGCCGGGACAATATGAAAACCGCCTGGAATTATATGTCGGGAGAACCGCCCCCATGATATTTGTGAACCGTCCCCATGATATAGGAAATGCCATATATCAAGAGAACCGCCCCGTAATATATTTTTGCTATCTTCCGGGCAGGAAGTCGGCTTCGTCGAAGCCGGCGTCGCGATAGCCCTTGGGAATTTGTTCAACATATCCGCGGCGCGGTTCCCGTTTCCGTTTTTTGTATTCAGGGGTCATAGCATAAGCCATGGCCGATATAAGCCTGCCGTCGATGTTTACTATGATATCTATTTTATCATAAGCAAATGGATAGCCTTCACAGCGATCTAACGAACTTTCATGCTCCTTTGTTATCTCCCATACCAGAGCCGGAGTTTTCTTCCCCTTTCTTCTTTCGATGTTGGCAAAGTGCGGCAAAGTGAGCTCCCAATTTTCAAGGTAGGCGGCCCCTAAAATTCTTGCTCCCGGGCAGCGGGCTTCCATTTGCCCTTTATCCATGTTGCTGCCATAGGCAATATATGGGGGCTTGTTTGGCCGGAGCTCTTCCACAATTTCTCGCCAGGCGGGACTACAGTCCTTGCCCCAGGGCTCCTTGTCGCTATGGCCGCCCCGCAGCAAAGATGAATTATAGCGGTGGACAATGTTATTGATTTTATTGTGGAACGCGGGGCAAATTTCCCACTCGGTTTCAAGAAACTGGCGCAGGCCGCCTTTAATGAAAACTTGCAGGGCGAGGATCTGCCCCTCTTCGACCTCAAACCCGTGGCCGAGAAAGCTGCGTCCCAAGCCGGCCTGGAGCGCCCTCTCCAGTCGGGGAGCAAGATGCCTTTTCCCATCAAGATACGCTCTCATTAGAATGGCCGCGGCGATGTAGATGGGCATGTAGCAAAAGTCTACCCGGGCCTTACTGGGAACTTCATACGAATCCAGCAGCTTGAATGAACCGTCCACATCCTGGAACGCAAGCAGTTCCTTCAACGTGAGCTTCGATCCGGGGCTGTACTCCAGCATTTGCTTCAAATCTTCCAACATCCCGTAAAGCTTCCGAGATATAAAAAAAGCCGGTTTATAAAAACCGGCTTTACATCTCCGCTGAAACGGCCATCTCTGTTCCGGGCCTTACTGCACCGCTCCGCCGACTGCTTCCCGGCTCTCCTGCTTCTCCTTCCACAGGCGATCGGCCATCTCCGACCAGGCCTTGGCCGCCGGGGCCGTCTTGGCGCAAAGGACATCCACGTCTTCAGGGGCTTCCATATCGGTAGATTTCGCCCCCGATTCCTTGACCATGGAGGCGAGGGCCTCGGGGTTGTCAAGCAAGGGACACGGGCGCAGCGGGTTGCTGTTGAAGGGCTGATTCCTGCGGTAGGCCATAAACAGGGGCGAACGCAGCGCCTCCAGAAGCGTTACGTCGTGAATGTTAACGTTGGAGTAATGAATAAAGGCGCACGGTTCTACGTCCCCGGCGGCGTTTATATGCAGGTAGCGCTTCCCGCCGGCGATGCATCCATTGGAGTACTCCCCGTCATTCCAAAAATCCATGGCAAAAATGGGCTTGGTTTCGCGGATTTCGCGGATGCGCCTGTACATGTACGCCCGCTGCTCGGGAGTCGCGATAAGATCGGGGCGCGCATCCTTCCCGATGGGCATGTAGGTAAAGTTCCACGCAAAGCGGCAGCCCCGGGCAATCATATCGTCGACGAATTCATCGGAGCCGACGCTTTCAGTATTGTAGCGATGATAACAGGTGGAATATCCAAACAATAGACGGTGGGCACGCATGCGGTCCATCGCTTCAATCACTTTCCGGTAGCAGCCTTTTCCGCGCCGCATATCGGTAGCCTCTTCATCGCCCTCAATGGAGAAGGCCAAGGCAAAGTTGCCTACCCGCAGCATCTCCCGGCACAGCTCGTCATCCACAAGGGTTCCATTGGTGAAGGCAAAGAAATAGCAATCCTGGTGCTCTTGGCACAACCGAATAATATCCTTTTTGCGCATCAGCGGCTCGCCACCGGAGAATATATAGAAATAAGTGCCTAATTCCTTACCCTGACGGCAGATAGAATCCAGTGTTTCATAGGATAAGTTGTGCTTGCCCCCGTATTGGGCGGCCCAGCACCCGGTACAGGAGAGGTTGCAGGCGCTGGTGGGATCCATCAAAATCGCCCAGGGGACGTTGCAGTCATATTTTTTCTCGATGGCCCGGGCCCGCGCTTCCCCCTCCAGGTTTCCGTTGACAAAAAAGCATTCGACGAGCTTCTGAATTATCTTTTTGTCTACATCCCGGAACAAGTTTTTGACGAAGATGTGCCAGACGTTGTTTTCATCCAGCAGGGCATTGCGCATCGCCCGGATCTGGTGAGCATGCAATTTGCCTCGATCTAATTTTTCTGCGATCTCAAACATCTTGGGCAGCTTTTCCATAGGTCTGTCCGAAATGTAGTTCAGGAGCAGGTTAACTGCCGTTCTCTGAATCCTACTCATGATTTTTCCTCCTTTGGACTATGTTTTAGCTCCCCAACAACTTCCAACCACCGCAGATTTTTGCCATCTTTGAATGGCTTTGCTGTAAACAACCATAATAAATGGCTAAATTACACTTGAACGCTAACGCTGCTGTTGCGAAGCAAAATATCACTTCCTGAGATCATGGAAGCGATAATGATTTTAGAGACATTTAGAAAAGAACGGCGCAACTCCTTATCGTTAAGGGAACTTACGGCTTTATAATCATCGTAATAGGCCGCAAAATTAACAATCGGGATAATGGAGTAGAAGAATTTAAACAGTATCATGTCCTTCGAATAGACGAAATCATGGTCCGCATCGGATTCGGAGATGGTTTTAATAATTGGATTTTTTTCATTGCCGCTTAGGAAATTCATGAAGCGGAACAATGAATTTTGGTGTTTCCCACTTTTGAGGGACTCCAGCATCAAAATACGAATAATCTCCCTTTTTTCTATAACATAATCCACCACCTTCTCGTAGAATTTTAAAGCATTTTGCTTAAAATGCTTTACCGCTTCATCGTTGACAAAATGCAAGCGGTCCGGCTTAACTTTCAGGTAGCCTTTTTTGATCATTTGCACGATGTTTGATTGAACGAAATCCACGGTAATGGAGACTGCATTGTCGAGCAGAGATTGAACCATGGAATCCAAAATGTCTTCCTTGTTCTTGAAGTAATAATAGATCAGCGCCTTGTTGACTTTGGCCGCGTTGGCTATATCATGGACCCGCGTTGCATCGTATCCCTTCTTGGAAAATAGCTGTGTAGCCGCATTGATTATTCTCTCTTTGGCTTTAATTCCCAGGGTTTGCTCCAATTTGTTCCCCCCTCGGTTTAACTAACCGGTTATTTAAATTTATTATAATAACCACTCAGCAAATGGTCAAGAGCCCCTTCTTCACACCTTTGCTTGGTCAGTTTTGCCTCTCTTTAAAAAAAGCTTTTAGAAAAGTTAACGTGATAATGGTCAGAAATAGAGGGCATAAATATTCTCACCATCGGCAAAAAAGGATAAAAATGGCGGTCATTGCCAAGGCTTGATTCAAAGTATAATTTAGCAATTAATCCTATAGTAAGAATATGAACAAGGGATTTTAATAACTAATGAAGAATTAATAACCAGGTGAGTAATAATAGTTTAAAAACTGCAGTTGTGCTTGTTTGCATATCGCATGCCGGGCCCATTGTTCACAAATAAAAGCACAAAAAAACAACAAAATAAGGAGGATAAAAAATGAGCAACATTCCAGTACCAAAAGAATTTTTCCCATGGCCTGGGCACACCGGAAACTGGGGCAAATGGCCCAACGACAAAGGCTCGCTAAACTACATTACGCCGGAAGTGACCCTGCGCGGCATAAAATCCGTGCGGCAAGGCAAAGCAATACCCTGTTCCCGCCCCATTCAGTTGATCGACCCAAGCGATCCCAACCACAGCCCCGCCTCCCACAAGATGTACCCCATGCTCGATGCCGGTCTTTTTAACGGTTCGTTTGATGAACTCACCTTTTACACCCACAGCATGCTGAACACACATATTGATGCTTTTTGCCATGTGGGAATCGCCGGATATGCGTTTAATGGCAGGAAATTTGATGAAACAGTCAATATGGAAAAGGGCGCTGTATACTGCGACATTACGGATATGCTCAGCATAGTAACCCGGGGGGTATTTATTGATGTCGCCCGCAACCGTGGGGTTGACGGCCTCAGGCCGGGTGAATATGTTACCCCGGATGACCTTAAACCCTTGTTGGAGCGCTTGCAACCCGGGGATGCTGCGGTAGTACGCACAGGCGTTACCCTTATTGGCGGCAATGTTGATGAACGCGACGAAGAGGGGAAGCCAAAGCTTCACTACGGAATAGCCGGCTTTCATGCGGATTGCATTCCCCTGCTGGCAGAAAAACAAATAAGCGTTTTGGCATCTGACTCTCCCAGCGATACGTACCCTTGCCCCGTGGAGGGCTTGGACGGCCCTCATGACTCCCCTGTTCACGGCCTATGCCTAACCCTTTACGGCATTCCTCTGTGCCACAACATGGACCTGGAAGAGGTAGGGCGCATCAGCGAAGAAACCGGACAACAAGAATTTCTATTTATGGTTGCTGCACTGCATTTAAAACATGGTACAGGCTCTCCCTGTACTCCTCTGGCAGTTTTTTAATTGGCGGCACAACTAAGCAAAACAATAAGGCACTCAACGCAACTGAACGTTGAGTGCCTTATTTAATGTCCTATTCCCAAGCTGGGACGGCTATTTTTTTATTGCCCAATTCCCAGGCTAGTATTTAATGAATTTCTCCCCCGGAAAACCGCAGATGCTGCATTTTTCCGGAATAGATTTTTCGATGTTCCCGCATATCGGGCAGAGATAATAGAACACTTCCTCCGTCTGGTCAAGGTTTTCCAGCGCTTCCTTATACAGCCTGGCGTGCACCTCTTCCGCTTTCATGGCAAAAGTAAAGGCCGTGACAGCAGCTTTGTTCCCCTCGGCTTCAGCATCCTTTAAAAACTGGGGATACATATCCGTAAATTCATAGGTTTCGCCCTCGACAGCGCTTTTCAGGTTGTCAGCAGTAGAGCCGACCTTCCCGGCAACTTCAAGTTGTCTCAAGGCGTGGGCTTTTTCGGCATCGGCAGCGGCCCTGAACAATTTGGCGGCATTAAGCTTTCCTTCTTTTTCCGCTTTCTTGGCATAAGCCAGGTACTTTTTGTTGGCCTGAGATTCCCCGGCAAACGCTTCCATAAGATTGGCCAGGGTTTTGTTTTCGCTCATCGTCTTTTCCTCCTTGCTTTATTGTAATCCGAAATCAATATAGAACGATGTGGGTGCCATGTCTTTAGTTAAATTATACAATAAATTATCTGTTTGAATAAATATTCTTCGGAAGATAATGGCAGCAAGGATTTTCAAATTCCAATTATAATTATTATTTATATGCCCCCTTCCTCGGCAGAGCTGCAATAAGGAGGAGATTATTATGCCCTCCAGTATAAAAAAAAGCGCAGAAAAAGTGCAGGCTGCACTTGATAAATTTGGGCTTGAACTTAAGGTAATAGAATTGCCCGATTCTACCCGTACCGCCCAAGAAGCCGCAAAAGCTATAGGCTGCACCGTTGGCCAGATAGCCAAATCGCTGATTTTTAAAGGCAAAACCTCGCAGAATCCTATATTAATTATTGCCAGTGGACCAAATAGGGTAAATGAAAATGCAATTAAAGAATATGCCGGCGAAGAGCTGGTAAAGGCAGACGCGAGATTTGTCTTGGAACAAACAGGCTTCGCCATCGGCGGAATTCCGCCGGTGGGGCATAAAACCCCAATCATCACTTTTATTGACGAAGATCTTATGCTTTATGATGAAATATGGGCCGCCGCCGGAACCCCCAATGCGGTTTTTAAACTTACTCCGGAAATTCTGGTGGATATAACAAAAGGAAGGGTTATTAAAGTAAAATAAAAACGCCGGTTTCCCCTTATTTAACGTTTATTTTCTATTGGCCTCTCCATTTTTTACTTATTTCCATGACTGTAAGCACATTCACGCCGCTGCTACCGGGTCAACCTTTTGCAAAAATCCGATACCGTCGATTCAATAGTTACCTTTATCGATGAAATCTTATGCTATGATGAAAATATGGGCAGCCGCTGGAATCCCCTTAACCTTCCCTGGAAATTTTGGCAGAAATACCGGGAAGCCAGGGATGCCCCCTTCCTGCACCCTTCATAACTTCCGGGAAGAATCCGGGAGGAGAATGTTCGCTTAATCAGCCTTTTATATCAATTTAACTGGAGTGATGATGTATGAAGTTGCTGCTGATCGTGCTAAACAAGGTCGAATTGCTGGATACCTTGCTGGAAAGGTTCATGGATAACGGCATCCACGGCGCCACTATCCTGAACAGCACAGGCATGGCCAGGGAGCTTGCAAAATCAAACCATGATTTGCCCATATTTGGCAATCTCCGCTATATTATCGATCCGGAAAGGGAGGAAAGCAAAACCATATTTATTGTTCTAAAAGACGAGCAGGTTGAAGAAGCCAAAAAGATTGTTCGGGATGTTGTAGGAGACATATCAAAGCCGGATACTGCCGTCATCTTTACCCTGCCCGTTCTCTCGGCAGAAGGGGTTGATTTCTAAAAAATGCAGCTAAATACACTTTTCTACCTGGCCCTTATTTTATTTTCTGGACTTATCTTCGGCCGCCTTGGAAAACTCCTTAAGCTCCCCAATGTGACAGGCTACCTCATCGCCGGCCTGCTCATAGGACCGTGCCTCTTCAAGCTGGTTCCTCTTAATGTAACCAGCCAGCTAACAATTGTTTCCGAAATGGCCCTGGCCTTTATTGCTTTCTCAATAGGCGCCGAATTTAAAATACCTTACTTGAAAAAGGTTGGAGCTACTCCTATAGTCATCGCCGTCTTTGAGGCGCTGGCGGCATCTATTGTCGTAACTGTGGTATTGCTTTTATTTAAGTTCGACATCAAAATCGCTTTAGTCCTCGGCGCCATTGCTTCGGCCACGGCACCCGCCGCCACGATCATGGTAATAAAGCAGTTTGCGGCAAAAGGCCCCGTTACCGAAACCCTTCTTAGTGTCGTCGCCCTGGATGATGCAGTTGCCCTTATTGCCTTCGGCTTTGCAGCAGCTATTGCAAAAAGCCTGCAGCATCCCCATGAGGTCTCCGTAATAATGTCGATGGTTTCGCCCGTTATTGAAATTGTCGGCTCTATTCTGCTGGGCTTTTTGCTCGGCATACTGTTTACAATACCGCTGCGCTATTTCAAGAAGGATTCCAACCGCTTAATTATAACCACCGCCTTTGTATTCCTTGGTTCCTCCCTGGCTACCATGCTGGGCTTGTCTCCATTGCTGCTTTGCATGTGCATGGGGGCCATGCTGATCAACATAAGCCAGGCAGGCGGCGCCATTCTTAAACTCGTCGATATTGTAACGCCCCCCATTTTCCTAATGTTCTTTGTCATTTCGGGCATGGAACTAAACATTTACGTCATACCGCAAATCGGGGTTATCGGCATTATTTATGTAATCTGCCGCGTGGTCGGCAAAGTAGCCGGATCGTATCTGGGTGCTGCAATGATGAAGGCGCCGGCCCCCGTTAAAAAATACCTGGGATTTACACTTATTCCGCAGGCGGGAGTGGCCATCGGTCTTTCGCTGGTTGCCGCCGGCGACTTTCCCGAACTTGGAGAAACAATCCGCACGGTAGTTCTTTGCGCCACTTTGATTTATGAACTGGTGGGCCCTGCCGTTACCAAATTTTCCTTGGAGAAAGCAGGAGAAATTAGGGGATAAGTTTGTTAGTCCAGCTCAATCGCTCCGGTGTATAGCTGGTAATATCTCCCGCCCTTTTCGAGAAGTTCTTCGTGGGTGCCCTGCTCAATAATCTCCCCATTTTCCAATACTATAATCTTGTCGGCATTTCGAACCGTGGACAGTCTATGGGCGATAACAAAGGTCGTCCTGTCCTTCATGAGCTGATCCATGCCCCGTTCAATATACTTTTCCGTTCTCGTATCCACGGAACTGGTAGCCTCGTCGAGGATCAGTATAGGAGCTTTTGATATGGCGGCCCGGGCGATATTGAGAAGCTGGCGCTCGCCCTGGCTCAAGTTGGCACCGTCGCCGTCCAACAAGGTATCATATCCCTGGGGCAGCCTCTCGATAAAGGAATGCGCGCATGAAATCTTGGCCGCAGCGACTACTTCTTCATCGGTGGCATCAAGACGCCCATACCGAATATTCTCCCTGACCGTACCCGAAAACAAGTGGGTATCCTGAAGCACCATGGCTATATTGCTTCTTAATGAATCCTTTTTAATTTGCTTTATATTGATGCCGTCTATTAATATCTCTCCCTCTTCTAGTTCATAAAACCTGTTGATCAGGTTGGTAATGGTGGTCTTCCCGGCACCGGTAGAGCCGACAAAAGCCACTTTCTGGCCGGGTTTTGCCGTGATGTTGATATTTTTCAGTACGGCCTTGCCGGGAATATACCCAAAGGTCACATTCTTCAGTTCCACCTCCCCTTTTACCACCCGTGCCCCTTCCGCCCGGTTGGCTTCAGAGCAAATCTCGATGGCCTCCTCCGGGTCTGCCGCTTCCGGCGTCTCATCCATTACCTCGAACACTCTTTCCGCCCCTGCCAATGCGGCGAAGATTATGTTCATCTGCATGGACAACTCGTTGATGGGCATGGAAAACTGCCTTGAATAGTTGGCAAAGATGGTCAGGCCGCCGATATCAAAATTGGCGGTCAAACACAGGATGCCGCCCACCGTCGCCGTTATGGCATAGCTGATCTGGCTAAGGTTGCCAATGACCGGTCCCATAATGCCGCCAAAAAACTGGGCTCTTACTTGCTTCTTTTGCAGTTCATCGCTCAGGAAGGCGAATTCTTCCATGGCTGTCTCTTCGTGGGAAAATACTTTTATAACCTTCTGGCCGGCAATAGTTTCCTCGATATAGCCATTAACGGCGCCAATCGCCTGCTGCTGGCCGGTGAAATATTTCCTGCTTTGCTTTCCAATTATGCCTCCCGCATAGACCAGCAAAGGTACCGTAGTCAGAGTGACAATTGCCAGCAGCCAGTTGGTGACGAACATCAGGATGACGGTGCCCAGCAAAGTAAGCACTGCGGAGAAAACCTGCACCATGGTATGATTGAGCATTTCGCCAACGGAATCCAGGTCATTGGTAAAACGGCTCATGATATCGCCGTGGGCATGGGTGTCGTGATATTTCAACGGAAGCTTTTGAATCTTGTGAAAGAGTTCTTCCCTGATTTTCACCAGGGCTTTTTGGGAGACTCCGATCATGATTTTCCGCTGCAGATAGATACAAACGGCACCCACCAGATAGATGCCCGCCATAACCAGGATGCCTATGACAAGGTTCTTGATCTTTTCTTCCGCAGACAGCCCTGGATAGACCAGATTATTAATGACCGGCCGCAAAATATAGCTCCCGCCCAGGCTGGACAGGTTGCCGCCCAGGACACAGGCAAAAACAAAGAGGATTTTAACCTTGTCCTGCCCGATATAGGACAGCAGCCTGCTGATGGTCGCCGAGATGTTTTTGGGCCTGCCTTTCATGCCCACGCGCGAGGCTCCAGGCCCCCCGAAGCCGCCCGGCCTTCTACCCCCGGGGCCGGCGCCGGCATTTATCCCTTGACTACCATATCTGCGCAATAAGGTTTCTTTTCTTTCTGCGCTGAGGCGACTCATGATGCGGCCACCTTCTTATCCATCTGGGAGTAATAAATCTCCGAATAGGCTTCACAGCTTTGAATCAATTCCGCATGCGTGCCCATGCCCACAATCCTGCCCTGGTCAAGGACGATAATCCGATCCGCATCGATTACTGAAGAAATCCTTTGGGCGATAATAATCTTCGTTGTCCCTTTCAGCTCGTTCCTTAAGCTTTCCCTAATCTTTGCCTCCGTGGCCGTGTCCACGGCACTGGTGCTGTCATCGAGAATCAAAATTTTCGGCTTTTTCAAAAGCGTTCGGGCAATGCACAGTCTTTGCTTCTGCCCGCCGGAGACATTGACACCGCCCTGCCCCAGTTCGGTATCATAGCCGGCCTCAAAGGAAGTAATAAATCCATGGGCTTGCGCCCTTTCTGCAGATTGGTATATCTCATCATCCCTCGCCTCTTCATCGCCCCACTGGAGATTTTCTTTAATGGTACCGGAAAACAGTACATTTTGCTGGAGGACAATACCGACGCCGTCGCGCAGGTTCTTTAGGGCATAGTCTTTCACATTCACGTCATCAACCAGCACTTCTCCCCGGTCTACGTCATAAAGCCTGGGGATCAGCTGCACGAGGGTTGACTTGCCGCTGCCGGTGGAACCGATGATGCCCACCGTCTCGCCGGGATTTATTACCAGGTTGACATCTTCCAGAACCCACTTTTCATTGTTTTTATAGTATTTAAAGTAAACTCCCCTAAACTCGATTTTGCCGTGTTGAACAGCCCTATCCTTATGCCGGGCTTCCTCGTCGGTCAGGTCGATCTCTGTATCAAGAATTTCATCGATGCGTTTTATGGAGGCCAGGGTTCTGGAACTGATCAGAATGATGAAGGAAACGATCATCAGCGAGATGAGGATCTGGACAATGTAATTGATAAAGGCAGTCAGAACGCCGGGAGTCATGCTGCCGGCAATAACCTGTTTTCCGCCAAACCAGACCACGGCCAAAGTGGTGATGTTCATGGCCAAAGTCATAACGGGCAGGGTAAAGATAACCACATTCATTGCTTTGATGGTGCTGTCCTTCAGGTCAGTATTGGCTTTTTTAAATTTCTCTTCTTCATGCCGTTCTCTTACAAAGGATTTTACCACCCTGATATTGGTCAAATTTTCCTGAGTGGCGGTATTTAGCGCATCCAGCTTCTTCTGCATGGCAGTGAACAGGGGAAAGGCTACTTTCATAATGAAATAGATGGCGCAAGCCAGCAAAGGTATTACACAAAGGATTACCAGGGCCAGCCTCGGATTTAGCACAAAAGCCATTATGAGCGCACCGATAAGCATGCCGGGCGACCTTAAAGCCATCCTTAACAACATTTGGATCATGTTTTGTACCTGGGTAACATCATTTGTTAACCGGGTGATCAAAGATCCGGTATTAAATTGATCAATGTTGTTAAATGAAAACTTCTGAATTTGATTGAACAAGTCTTTTCGCAAATCGTTGGCAAACCCCGTGGAGGCTTTAATGGCAAAATAAGCTCCTCCTACACCGCCGGCCATCATAAACAGTGCGGTGATAACCATGGTTATGCCCATGGCTGTGATATAAGCAATGCCCCTGCCGCCATTAATCCCGTAGTCGATAATATTGCTCAATAACAGAGGCATAACTACTTCACCGATAACCTCTACAATCATGAAAATCGGCCCTAGGATAAATGCAGACAAGTATGGCTTTACATATTTCCAATAGCGTCTCATGGCAATGGTCCCTTAGCTTTAAATTATATGGGGCAATTTTGTTGAGCCGTTTTCTCCGGCATCAATTTTTTATTGATGCATCCTCCCCAATTCTATTTCAAACAAAAGATGCTGCCTACCCCTTCCTCGGATTCAACGCCGTACCGGCCGGCGTGCATTTCAACAACTTTTTTTACAATTGAAAGTCCCAACCCTGTACCTATTAAAGGCCTTTTATTTTTTTTGTCAACCTTGAAATAACGCACCCAGATATGGGGCAGAGCGCTTTGCTTGAGGCCCTCCCATGGTCGATCACCTCGATGCGCACCGGTCTTCTTTGACCGTCTGCCGGACAAGCACCGCCTTGCCATGGCCGCTGTGGGTGATGGCGTTGAGCAAGAGATTATAAAATAACTGGGTAATCTTTACTTCGTCGGCAAAGACAAAGGGGATGGCTTGATGAAATAACTCGATCACAAAATGTTATGCCGGAAAACTGAAGCCCAATTGTTTGCTGTCTAAACTTTAGCTGAAGATTTTGGTTGGGGGAGAATAGCAACCTTGGCCCCACCAGGTTGAGGCGAAATGAGCGAAAAAAAGAAGAGTTGCCCTGGCGCTTAAGGAGGAAGCGGACTTCCGCCGCCGGATCGCGCCCTCTTCGGCAAGCAGGCCCTACTCTGTCATCAACTTGTTATTGGCTATCTCCAGCTGCTTGCAATAATCGGCGTAGGAGGGGCTCAGTTCTTTTAATGCGGTGATAAACACGTCGTTATAACCGCTTGTACTGCAAAACTCTTTTAAGATCGATTCTATTTGAAACATGGGGGAGTTCTTGTATTCATCTGACTGCTTAAAGGCCAAATACTGTTCTATGAACTCCTTTATCCGCCAGAAATTCGTCAGGGTTTTCTATGGATTTCTTCATGTTGGCCAGTATTTCATTTGTCGTCTCCGTGCCCAGATGCTCAGTATGTTCTACTAGATAATTCTTCAAGTCTTCCGGAAGATCAAGCGGGGGGCAGTTATCCAAAAATGATCTGATTTTCTCGTATGCCGCTCTTTGTTTTTCCGTCACAATGGGCTCATGGCGAGATTTTTGTACTCAATGCAGCAATGCTCCGCCAAACCCCTGGCCAGGGATTCCGTCATGGCCATCTTTTTTGATAATCCCGCTTTTCAATCTCTCCCCCAGCCAGAAGCGGCTGAACATAAAAAAACCATCCTTTGCCTGCCTAAAAATGTGGGCCATTTCCGTATGCATCACCAAACCCTTGAGGCCCACGCGGCTGCAGACGATCAGGGGAATCCGGTTTTCCTTCATCATATCCCTTGAAAAACCGAATTCTTCCGGGGTCACAAAAACAATCTTCAGCGCAGCCTTTCTCCCTCCGATGATCTCCTCCGGGTAATGTATATTGCTGCGGAATGGCGGCAGGCTCCTGCTCCTGAAGTAGCCGGCATCCTTCTTATGATAGCCGATTGACAGGTGGGCTCCGGGACACCGGGGGCAAACGCCGCCGGCTGTTCGGCCGCATACAGTGTTTCCTACTTCGCACCTGAGACACCAGGGGGTAGATTTGCCCTGGAAGCTTGTGCACAGTTGGTCCTGAGATAAGCTGTGATAAAATGCGGTTTAGCCTACAATCTCATGCAGAGCGCTTAATGTGGTGCTGCTGCCGCCGGCAACAGTGCAGGCATGGATTTTACCGGCTTTGCTGAAGAAATGCAACGAGGCGTCCCGCTCCGCGAGGAATGGGTGCTGATGTTGTCAAGGGTTTCTAGAAATAAAGCAAATAAAAACTTCGATAAAAAAGTTTAATAAATTCCGGGCAGTTTAATCTCTGCAAGACCGAAAACAACTTTTAATAAGCAATATCAACGGGCCCTGGCGCTGAGCCATTCGCCGGCCTGCATCTTTACCTGTTCCCTTTATAATCCCTATAGAGGTTCTCAATGGAGCGATCATAAGTCCTTTCACCGGCCGCGGAAAAGAAGCATCCGGGCACCTCTCCGCTTCTGCGGTGGTAGGCAACGCATTCGCAGCATTTGCCGCGTCGAGAACACGAGCTATATGTACAGGTGCAAGTGATGGTATTGCTGCAAGTAGTCATTTCAAATCCCCCAAAATATAAATTGACATAATCATTATAGTAAAAAACAAATTGCCTTTCAATAAAGCAGGTCCGGCGAACTGCCAGGAAACTAAAATCGGGCGAACAATCTTGGCCTAAGCATCCCCCAGGGTACAGTTGAGCAAATAATATCGATGTCACCGCCTTGTTATTTTAAACAATCCGTGATGGTTGCAGTAGTAATAGAACACTCTTGTCCTGTTTATTTTTAACCTTGCCTCTGCACCGCCTTCCGGGTAGAGCTTCACAAGCTGGATACCAATGTCGGACACACCTGCAATAAAGGATATATAATGCTCTTTTGTCATCTCGTGATTTAAGCTGACATAATACTCATCCTCAACCGTTTCTATTTCAAGTTGATGGCCTTCGTCAGGTTCTTCAGCCTCCAACGGAGGTAATTTAACACCGCAGCAGCTAATAACGCTTTCGCCTGTCGCAGCCATAACATTCCCACATACAGGACACACATAGAACTTGCTTCTCAGCATATTAAATGAACGGTTACGGTTTGATATGCTTTCACCCGCCAACAGCTCAATTGTTGATATGCCAAGAGCCTTAGCGATGGGTTCGACAAGCGTAATATCAGGATATCCTTTTCCTGTTTCCCATTTCGATACAGCTTTATCGCTCACATTCAGAACCTGTGCAAGCTCTGCTTGGGTCATTTTTCTTTCTTCGCGAAGCCTCTTAATAATTGCTCCAGTTACATATTGATTCAAGAAAACCTCCTCCTTGCGTATTAAGAATAGCATATGTTACAGACGAAACCTACCTACGAAAAGTAGAGATGAGCATCAAAACTGTTTGATAAAGCCAGGAATCCGTATATTGTCGTTACAATGCCGCCATGAAGGCACACTGATTTTCATAAAATCCTTCGCGCTGACTTCGTGCCCTTCCCTCTTCAAAATGCCAAGGCCAGTGATATTTGCGGACGCTCCGATAGGCGTGATATTACCTCCAAGCGTCGCCACGGAGAGAAGACCAAAGTAGAGAATAGTAGGATCTATCCCCATAAGGCTTGCAATTCCACTCGTAACGGGCAGCATAGTTGCAATATAAGGGATGTTGTCAAAAAACGCGGAGAAAAACAGCGAGGCCCAAACAAGAAGAGTATACATAAACGCCTTTCACATCGCCATGGAGATAACGAAATGTATCTGTAAAGCCTCTTTTGAGAAGGTTGGTAAAACCTTCGCCGGACGCAGCCAACACATAAATCGGGATATGGCTTGCCGCAAACAGGATGGATGTAAGGACGATGGCTGTGACAGGCTTTTTTACCATGCCGAGCAGGCTTGTTGAAGTACACCCCGATACAAAAATTCTTCGCCAAAAGCGGGCCACACCGTAACTGCAAGCAATGTAGCCATGCTTTTGGTGGATATGCCCTTTATAACAGCAAAATCAATTATATAAAGCAGAACCAACGGAAGTGCGACGCGTGCCTTTTGCCAACCTATTATCCGGGGCAACTTTATGCGGCAGCAGAGGCAAGAAGCGCTGGAATCAGCATACAATATCAAATACGGCCACCCGACAATTCCTGTTCCTTCTATCCACTCGTATTGCTGTAACAAGCCGTTTATAAGGATTTTCCAACTTTCGTTTAATCCGCTCTAAAATAGTATGTTGCTGTCAATAGCTCCTGTGTTAATCTGTATTTCAAGAAACAATATGTTAATCGTGATAATAACCCAGCTTATCACAACACAAGGTTTTGAATACCTTCTCTGAAGATTTTGATGCCGCAGTATACCGCCAGACTAATTTGAAAGAGAATAAGCGGGGAGAGGATCAGGAGCATATCCTTTGTAAGTATAAACTCATTCAAAATGTTACAACTTCTTGATTGATGGGTTATTTGTCTCGAGATTTTTTATTTGCAGAAACCGCTCCAAGAACTACGCCCACACCGGCTCCGATGCAGAGCCACAGAACCACGTTTTGCAACAATGCCCCCAGCACAATACCAGCAGCAGTGCACAAACCTATAGCTGTCCCCATATTCCAATACCCTGATAGCTGCTTTTTTTTCATGCAATCACCTCCAACCGTTTACTTTGTTATAAATAAGCGCTGCTTCCAATCGGCTTCCTTAAAGCCAACCAGAACAAAGCCGTCGCCGACCAGAAGCGGCCGCTTCACCAGCATGCCGTTTGAAGCCAGCAGGCGATACTGCTCCTCCTCGCTCATGGCCGGGAGCCTCTCCTTCAGATTCAGCTCCCTATAGAGCAGCCCGCTGGTATTGAAGAACTTCTTCAGGGGCAGGCCGCTCTTTTGATGCCAATCCTTCAGTTCCTCGACGCTGGGCCTGTCGTCCTTGATATGCCTTTCTTCAAAGGCCACGCCGTTGGCCTCCAGCCACCGCTTGGCCTTCTGGCAGGTGGTGCAGCTCGGGTAGCATAGAAATATCATGATGGTCCTCCCTTCTCGCTTGTTTTACATTATAATACCACGCCAATAGCGCTGTAGCCTCAATTAGAGGATTAGGTCAAGCAGGCCAGTCCAATATTGTTTACAGGGAGCAAAGGGGATTTACTGCCAACCTACTTGATATTGATCAGTGCCAGCCCTGTTAAGCAAACTATGATGCCCACTACTTTGTTCCAGGTCACCGCCTCATGATAGAGCAGATAGCCGACGAAAATTAAAAGCACCGCCACCACTACCGCCTGTACTATCTGGGCCGTGCTTATGGGCCACCCTGCCTTATAGGCATAGATATAGCCAACTTCCAAGCCGACAATGGCCAGGCCCAGTACAAATGGAGCCCAGTTTACTTTGCTGTATTCATGAATGAGATTGGCCTCTTCGTTTAGCGCGTAATAAAGGATGAAGGAGGCCACGGCACCAATCACGTACGTGAAAGTCAAGGAAGCAAAGGGATTCATCCCGTCCGGCACCGACTTGGCACAGATTTGGTATAGTACATTGGATAATACGACCAATGCCAGCGGCCAAACATAGTAAAGCAATTTTTGCGCCCCTCCTTAAAAAATAATTGCCTGCTTTGCGGCAGGACGCCGGCCGCTTCGAGGAAAACAGATGGCCTTACCGTTATCAATTTGCATTTAACTTTTTCCACTTCCTAATCTTGCTGCGGAAGGACTTGAACGGAGCAACGGTATTAATATGCACCCATTTCCACACCGGCCAATTGGATGGTGTCGAAGACGCCCATTTGCGGCTGCCGGCCGTGAAAACTTCTACTTCCGTAAACCCGTCAAGCATTGGACAAAGGCAGAAACTTTTTCCTTAAATAAATCTCGCAATTCAGCCAGGGAGTATGAAGAAAACCGGTCATAAAAGCTCTGATATAGGGCGCCTAGATTGTTCCACTTGTAGCCCTCGCCAGGGGTAACGACTTGCTTCCCTTCCGCCTCAGCCTTGTCACATCCCATGATTAAATCAAGCCAGCCCAACTGGTAGGCTATCATCTGGGCGGGCGTTCTGTCCACACCGTCTATTAGCTTATTCTTGTCACCCTCTTCCACATCTACAAACTCATTAATAAAGAGAGCCGCTGTCTTCTCAATCTCCGCGATAAGAGCCCTCTTGCTTTCTTAACCCTGCATATTGTGTACTCCTCCCTGGCATTAAAACTGAATATAATTATAAAAGCCTAAAAGGAAAAGTCATCCCTCAACAAAATCCGCGAGCGAGAAAAACAAGAAAAAAATTGAGATCAAGAGATATACATTGTTCCAATCAGTCCGTTACTGTTTTGCTTTTAACAGATCGCGAATCTCTTCAAGAAGCATGACTTCGGGATTGGGTTCCTCTGGAGCAGGGGGCTCTTCTTCGTGTTCTTTCTTTTTCCAAAGGGAAAGCAATTTAACAAACAAAAAAATGGAAAAGGCAATGATTAAGAAATCCACGATGGCTTGAATGAAGGAACCATAAAGGATGGCCACCTCTGGGATATCGCCAACGGCCGGCTTGATGACAAATTTTAAGTCCGATATATTAATCCCGCTGAGAATGAAACCAAAAACAGGCATGAGAATGTCATTGACGAGGGAAGAGACGATTTTGCCAAACGCTCCGCCAATGATCACGCCCACGGCAAGGTCAATGACATTCCCTTTGATGGCAAATTCCTTGAATTCTTTCAGCATTTACACGCACCTCTCCTGAATATTTAATAAATTCGCCCTCGAAACACTGCCATTGCGGCATTTTCTAAAACAAACCTTCCAATAGTACCGCAGGCTGGATAAGGATAATAGGATAAGTACTTCTTTGCTAAAGCAGATTCACCTTCCTCCCCGCATTTTGTTTTTCTCGCACCTCTTTCTTGACCTGCAATTCAATTTCCAGCAATATAGGCGGCGCTGTAGATCGCCTGGTTCATGGTAGGAACAAATACTTCCGCAAAAAAGGCTTCCCTTTGCAAAGGGAAGCCTTTGGCTTTAATAGCCACGGCGATTACATACTGGCGTTAGATCAGATTTCTCAGATTTCATGGCTACTTTGCTTTAACGGGGATACAGAGTATCCTTTTTTATACCTCAAAGTCAATTTCCAGCAATATGGGCGTGTGGTCTTGCCTCGGTCCTGAATCGAGCATTTCAGATCTTAGAACCTTATCGGCAATTCTATTGCTCACCAAAAAGTAATCAATTCTCCAGCCGGAATTATTAATTTTGCTTGTCTTCGCCCGCTGCGACCACCAGGAATAGACACCGGTTACATCGCCATGTATATGACGAAATGTGTCGGTAAAGCCTCTTTTCAGAAGATTTGCAAAACCTTCCCGCTCCTCGTCAGTAAAGCCGGCCGTATTATGATTTCTGTCAGGATGGGCCAAGTCTATTTCTCTGTGGGCCACATTAAAATCACCTGCTGCAATAACGTATTTTTCTTTATCCAGGCTTTCCAGGTAATCAGCATATTTAATATCCCAGACTTGTCGGTCCTTTAAGCGTTCTAAACGCTCACCTGCATTTGGCGTGTAAACTTGTGTCAAGTAGAAGTCGTCAAATTCCAAAGTGATAATTCTGCCCTCAAAATCCATTGCGCCGGGGGCACCGATTTTAGGGAAGCTTACAATCGGCTTCAAGCTATTCTTGTATAAAAACATAGTGCCGGCATAACCCTTGCGTGCCGGTTCCACCGAACAATTCCACACCATTTTGTAATTTGGAAAGAGATCGTTTAAAATTTTGAGCTGCTTTTTAGTAGGTCCATCGCTGGGCAGCTTTGTTTCCTGCAGGGCAACGGCTTCCGGATCCATTTCGGCAATGGTATTAATTACTTTGCGAGTTAATGCAGCCCGCGGCGAATCGCCTGTTAGTGCTGAATTTAATGAATCGATGTTCCATGAAATAAGCCTCAACCCTTCTCCTCCTTTATCATCTGGGGTTAAGCTATAAAAGAAGATGTTTTATGTCTCTGGCCATATATTATCATAATATTGGCTTGGCCGCTTTTTACCCCGCCTTATTCCGCTCTTGACATCAACGCTGCACTCCTCCCCGTGCAAGATATGTCGATTTGATGCTCACATATTATTTAAAAAAATGCCGCCAATTGAGAAGGCTTCCCTTCTCAGCCGGCGGCCGGCTGCCTTCAATTTTCAGCTGCTGTAATCTCCAATTTACCTAAAGGGCAACTAATGGCAACCCCAGGCTGAAAAACTTATTCTGCTTCTCCAGCTTTAACGATTACCTCCCTTTCCTGATCTCGTCAAGCAGGAGCACGATCTCCCTGTCGCTGAGAGTTTTTGGCGGCGAATAATTGATGGAGTCGGCGTTGATCATGTTGACCAGCTTCTTGTAATCCTTTTTGTCAAGCTGTTCGCATTCCCTTTCGAAGCCGCAGGTTTTCAGCAGTTCTTCAAAAGCGGCAATGAGTCTGCTCACTGCAGTATCCTCGTCATCCGTTTCTTTGGAAAACCCGCAATAAACCGATAACTTCGCAAGCTTATCCTTGCAGATGTTTTTATGAAAGGAAACAATGGGAATAAGACATAGCCCAATTGCTTTTCCATGGGGAATGTGATACAAGGCGCCGATGGAATGGGCAAATGCGTGGATATAACCGGCAAGCTGCTTGTTGATGGCATTCCCACCGTAATAGGCGGCAAGACACATATTCTGTCTCGCGTCGATATCACCGGGATTTGAAATAAGGCGGGGCAGATTCTCGAACACAAGCTTCACGCATTCACGGCTTTTAAGTATATCTTCTTCGCTTGTCTGTATATCTGCAATGCACCCTTCAAGGCCGTGACTGAGAGCGTCTATTCCGCAGAATACGGTAACGCTTTCAGGGGCACCGACTGTTAACTCGCTGTCAAGCACAACGTAAGTTATATTCAGTCCGAGCACTACCGTGGAGACCTTTACCCCTCTTTCATTCATGACCACAGCCCCCACAGTTATTTCAGCGCCTGTCCCGGCAGTGCTCGGAACAGCAATGATCGGCAAAGTTTTTCCACTAACAAAAAGAAATTTTTTCAAGAGTTTTTTGGCATTGCGTTGCTGTAATTTTGCGCCGGCGGCGATCATCTTGCAAGTGTCCAGCACGGAACCTCCACCGAGTGCTATGATGCAATCGGCCTTGCAGTTTATAGCAACATCTATACCTTCACTAACTATTTTAACTGTCGGCTCGGATGAAATGTTAGAAAAAACAGTGTATTTGATATTGTTTGCTTCCAAAGATTTCAGGATTTTTTCATGGTGTCCGAGAGAATACAGTATTTTGTCCGTTACAAGAAGCACAGATTTATATCCTTCACCCTTGCAAACTTCACCTATTTTTTCTCTTGACCCAAAACCTTCTATAACAACAGGCTCAGGCTTTGGAACGGCTTTTATCACCACTCCCGGCAACTTACGGATCATTTTCCTGGGCAAATAAAAAGACATTTCTATCACCCCGAACTATAAATTTTTATTTCGCCTGTCGATGGAGCTAATGGAAAATGGTGTAAAGGCTAGATATATTATAACAGTATAATTAAATTCTGTCATTTCGAATGTTAGTTGTGCACTTATCATTTTTTAATACACATTCTCAATGCTGAAGTTAAATTTATCTGTTGCGGGAACAAATCAATCGTTAGCGGTTTTGAAATTCTGCACAATGGGGGCGGAAGTTATTACCTCTTTCGGCGGCCTAATGGAGCAATGCTTATGCAAAGAGTTTCCGAGATACTATGATCCAATCGTGGAGCAGTGGAAGCAAACGTTCAAAATTGGTTCACTTTTCATTCATGCTCACACTGCGTGAATACCACATCGCCGTACTGGCGTCGCGCCGCATACCTTACTCGGTAATTGCAAGGCAGCATGGCATTTCCGTAGGAAGACTCAAAAACATTATCCTGGAAATCTACGACAAGCTTCTCATCTCCGGCCGTGACGAACTCGCTAAATATGTGTTTTAATGGTATAACTCCCGTTAACAAACAGTTCAGAATTCCACTTGATAATTTCATTATAAATAGGTTTTCAGAAAGTCGAGCTGTTTTTTTGATACCTGATTAAATGGTTCACCAAAATAGGGATCGAAATGATTAAGTGGAAGGGATATAAACTCAGCCCGCTTCATTTTCGCTGCCGCCTTTTTTACGGCCTCGATTGGAATTAGTGAGTCGTTTTCCCCTGCTATGATAAGTGCCGGGCATTTTACCCTGCCAGCCACACTTGTTGGACGGTAAAAGGCCAAGGTAAGAAAAATACGGGCCGGAGTTGCATTTTCCACGTCAAGCCCCGGAGGTATAAGAGATTCATATCCTGTTTTAGAATCATGGGTATTTAATATAGCAAATTCATCGGGCGCACCATAGATTTGAACTAAGTAGGGCTCCTGTGCAGTAGCGGCCCGCCAAAAATCTCTGATTGCTGATGAAACAGCTTTGAAAAAGTACCCCGGACCGTTCTGAATAACTATAGGGATAGAACTGGCTATCCCACAAACAAAAGGGACTTGAACTGAAATAGCGGCGATCTTCGGATCTTGAGCTGCCGCCACAATTGCGTGGCCGCCGCTGAAAGAGCTTCCCCATAGCGCTATCTTATCTGAATTAATATCTTTTCGCCCGCGCGCCCAAGTTACAGCGGCATGATAGTCCTCCACGTGTCTCCGCGGAGAAATTAACTGCCTTGGGGTACCTTCACTTTCCCCAAAACCTCGATAATCAAACAGTAAAACTGCCAGTCCATGATCGGCGAATAATTCAGCATACGGTTCTAACCCGCAGTTTCTCAATCCCCCAAAACCATGGGCCATAACAACCAGTGAAGGCTTAACCACGCCGTCCGGTAAGTAGAGCCAGGCTGAACATTTTTCACCATGACTTGGAAACTGACAATCGATTCTTGAAAAACCCATAGTAAACCTCCATCACCTCAGTATTTTGACAGATTTCCTTATTCTTCTTTTATGTACAATTTGTAATATAGTGTTTTTTTATATCCCTACATAATAAACAGTTCTTTGGCTGCGGTTAAAACCTCATCTTGTAGAATGAGCTCTCTTTTCCACTCATAGTTAATTATTTGGAATGCATTTAACAAGTAAATTATATATCCAATAATGGGGAAAGTAAATAAAATATTGAATATTCTCTAACAGCGAATAGTTTGCCATCAGTTCATTGATTATTAATAGGTCCCTTAGAAGCAAATAAGTGAGTGATGTTGAAAATGGTTAACTTAATGTGACATTCTTAAATATGACCCTCTGTTTGCAGGGGGTTGACCTGGAAAAAGGCCTGGGGAGAGAGCTGGAAGGTCAGCTCCAGGAGTTCCTCGGTAAGCCGGTCCCTTCCAAAGCCGTGTACATTTAAGACATTGAACCGTCCTTTGGTTACCACTTTATAACCTTCGGCTCCTCCGTGAATGAATAGAAGGTGGCTGTGGCATGCTTGAAATAGAGAACCTCGGTGTTGTCATCCTCAGGGGAGTACATGGACTGGAGCTCAGGATAATTGTCAAGCAAATGCTTCTTGGCCTCCACCCTGTCATCGCGGACAAGCTTCCCCGCTACCCTCAGCCACTTGCCATCAGCATAGGCACAGATCTCAACCTTGGGATTGGCCTGGATCTGCTTTGACACATCCTTTGACTTTCCCGTCTGGATATAGAGCTTGCCTTCGAAGATATCCACCGTGCCAAAAGGCCTTACCCTGGGCTGATCGCCCTCTACTGTCGCCAGGTAGTATGTTCCGCATTTCTTCAAAAAATCGTAAACTTCCTGCATCCTTCATTTCCTCCCGTCGTGTGTTTCTTTATTTTATCCTGAACACACCAGGCCCAAGATCAGTATGCGCCAAATACGAGGCGCCTGATAAAGATGGCACCGTCTCCTTATTTATCATACCATTTGCAACGGCATGCTTTTATGCCTTAATAAGCGCCTGCGCCAACAATCTTCCGGCAGCCCCCAGACGGTCGGCCGCTTCCGCCTCCATATAAGGATTTGCCCATTTCCATTGCTCGCTCAAGCAGCAACAGCAACAAAAAATGCGGCCGTGATTGGTTCGGCATGACCTTGTCATCTTCCAGTGAGGTTGTGCCAATCTATTTTTTCATCTTTATAGTAATATTGCTTGTCCCGTTCCCCAATTTCCCTGAGCACTCTGCAGGGGTTTCCCACCGCCACTACGTTGCCGGGGATGTCTTTCGTCACCACGCTGCCTGCACCAACAACGGAATTCTTCCCGATATGCACACCGGGAAGTATAATGACACCCGCCCCAATCCAGGCATTATCGCCGATATGAACATCCTTGTTGAACTGCAGCCCTTTCCGCCTCAGGGTCGGTTCAATGGGATGGCCTGCGGTAATTATGGTTACATTCGGCCCGATCATCACCTTATCACCAATGTACACATGCCCGTCATCGACTATGGTAAGGTTGAAATTGGCATACACGCCATTTCCAAAATGGACATGCCGCCCGCCCCAGTTGGCGTAGAAAGGCGGTTCGATGTAGCAGTTATCTCCGCATTCGGCAAACATCTCTTTCATGTATCTTGTTTTTTCCTCCACTTGCGACGGCTTGAGTTGATTGAACTCCCAGAGCTTCTCCAAGTATATGCGCTGCTCCTTTATGATTTCCTCATCAAAAGGGTCATAAATGAGCCCTTTGGTCATTCTCTCATATTGAGTCATAATCGCTTCTCCTTTTAT
>LFRQ01000113.1 GCA_001512835.1 Clostridia bacterium DTU022 | reverse complement strand
CCCCGCCGCCTCCCCCGCCGCCTCCCCCGCCGTCTCCGCCCCCTACCAGAGCTGAGGGAACACCCACCTCCACTACCACCTCAAAAAGCCCGCTTTCTTCATCCAGGTCCACGGCCAAGGCCATTACCACAGCTTGGGCCTGGGGTTCCCGCAGGTTCCAGCACCCCGCACCCAGCAGGAAACAAAGAAAAGTTTCCGCGAAGAAAAGAATAAAGATCCCTCTTTTAATTCTGCTCATTTTCTTCTCCCCTCCGTCCTCCAGCGGCGTATGTTTTGCCCTATCCGGGCGGCCCATAATACCAGCAAGGGAACCAAAGAAGATAATGCATTTACTGGAATCGCGTATTTGGGCAGGATGATTCTCTTTAACTGGAAGACGTCATCAAAACCGTGTATGCTTAAGATTACCCATATTACCGCCATCGGCGGGATCAGGGGACGATAGTCCTTCAGATTAAGGATTTGCTGCACCCCCCGGGATCCGCTCCACAAGTTAACGGAGAGAGCTATATAAATCCCCAGCCCCCAGGGGATAATGTTCAGGGCTTCAACCCGTTGCAGAAAGCCGCCCACCGATATAGAGCGCACCATCCGAAAGAAGGGGAACAAGGAGCGGGCCCCTTCTTCAGCTCCCAGGGTGGAGATGACCAGGATGACGCCCACCAGCAAGGTGGTATAGGACAGGGCCAGGGCTCCCAGGGCCTTGGCGACAAATTTTTGCGGGCGGTTCAGGGAAGACATGATCACCAGCAGGACCATGATCTGGCTGGTCATCACTGTCGGGATGATGGTACTGGAGAGCACCGGCCCCCAGCCCCGATCCAGCACCGGCAGCAGGTTGGCAAAGTCGGCCTTTATCAGCGGGAAAATGAGGGCCAAGACAATGGTGAGGAGAAAAAGGGGGAAGAGCAAGTCCACCAGGCGGCCCACCACCTCGATCCCGGCAGCAGCCGCCACGGCGGCGACGATCACCATGCTCAAGACCACCACGATAATGGGCGTCTCCACCATGAAAGCAGTGGCCACTACCTCGGCATACAGGCGCAGCTCCAGGGAGGCTATCCAAAGAAAATGCCACAAAAAAGGAATGGTTACCAGCCGCCCGAGCCAGGGACCCAGGAGCCGGGGTCCGTACTGGAAGACGGTCTCACCGGGAAACCCCGCTCCCATGGCGGCAATTAACCAAACCTGGGGGAGGGCAAATAAAAGGGCTACCAGCGTGGAGAGCCAGGCATCCTGCAAAGCCTCCCCCGAAGTCAGGGTGGGCATGTAGGAAATAACAACAAAGGTGCGCATTATGTAAATGATAAAAAAGAGTTGGCGGTGGCTGATAATTTCCTCGGACATCGATCATTCCCTCTTTGTCCCGTCAGGAGACCGGCGGCAGCCGGGGCGGGGACCCGGAGGCTGGCGTTCGCTATCGCGGCCAATCAAGCTGGGCCTGTACCTCCGCTGCCACCAGTATCTCCTGACCAGGACATCCTTCATATCTTCGGGAACCATGGGAGCAAAGGGATAGAGGTACGGCAAGCCAAAAGAGCGCAGAGAACAAAGGTGGATCAGCAGCAGCATGGCGATAAACTGCACCCCCAACAGCCCGAAAATGGAACCGAAGAGGATAACCACAAAGCGGACAATGCGCCCGGGAATGCCCAGGCTGAAAACGGGAACGGTAAAGGAAGCAATGGCTGTAAAAGCAACAATGATTACCACGGCCGGGGAGATGATGCCGGCCCGGATGGCAGCGTCCCCCAGGATTAAGGCCCCCACAATGCTGATGGCCGGGCCAATCATTCCCGGCAGGCGCAGCCCCGCTTCCCGCAACAATTCGAATACCGCCTCCATTAGAAACGCCTCCACCGCCAGGGGCAGAGGCACCCCCTCCTGGGAGGCGGCAATGCGCAAGTAGAGAACCTGGGGCAGCAGCTCCGGGTGATAGTTGAGGACGGCCACATAAAAGCCCGGCAGAAAGATGGAGACGATAAAGGCAAACATTCGCAATGCGCGCAATATGCTGCCGATGGGGAAGGTCTCATAGAAGTCGTCCGGCGCCTGGATCATGCTAAAAAAATCGTTGGGAACAATGAGAACGAAAGGGGTTCCGTCCACGAGCACCACCACCCGGCCTTCCAGAAGTGCCGCCGCAGCCCGGTCGGGACGCTCGGTATTGAACGCCAGGGGGAATAGGGTGTAGGGCTGATCGGAGAGGAACTCCTGGATATAGTTGCTCTCCAGCACCCCGTCGATATCGATGGCCTGGATGCGGGAGCGCACTTCTCCGATAACCTTTTCATCGGCCAGCCCCTTGATAAAGGCGATTCCCACCCGGGTGCGGGTCAGCCGCCCCACCACCTCTTCCATGATCCAGAAGTGGGGGCTGTGAATTTTGCGCCGCAGCAGGGCGGTATTCATGTGGATACTTTCCACGAAACCTTCCCGGGGCCCCCTGATCACCGTCTCCGCTTCCGGTTCCTGCAAGGACCGGGTAGCCCAGCCCCGGGTATCGCAAAGCAGCGCCCGGTCGGTACCGTCAAACAGGAGGGCTACCATGCCCCGGGTAATTTGCACCAGGAGTTCTTCCAGTTCCGCCGCCTCTTTCACATCCACGTTGGTAAGCAGCAGATCCCTGGCGGTATTGAAAATGGCTCCCCGGCCGGCCGCTCCCGGGTTGGTGTCTCCGGAATCTATCTTTAGGGCCCGGAGCAGTTCCTCCACGGAGCGGTTGTTTACCATGCCGTCCAAGTAAAAGAT
>LFRQ01000039.1 GCA_001512835.1 Clostridia bacterium DTU022 | reverse complement strand
GAGACCATCGGCCCCAACAAGCCGTTCCGGGACCTGGCCGGAGGGCTGGCCAGCCGGGGCATCGCCGTGCTGCGCTATGAGAAGCGCACCAGGGAACACGCCGACAAGATGGCCGCTCAGCAGGAGACGCTGACGGTTTGGGACGAGACGGTGGAAGACGCCCTGGCGGCGGCGGCCCTGCTCCGGAGAACGGAGCGCATTGACGCCGGCCGGATCTATGTTCTCGGCCACAGCCTGGGGGGCACCCTGGCTCCCCGAATCGGCGCCGAAGATCCCGGTTTGGCCGGGCTGGTTATCCTGGCCGGTGCCGCCAGGCCCCTGGAAGACCTGATCCTGGAGCAGTACAATTACCTGGCCCGGCTGGACGGCAAGCTTACCGACCGGGAGAAAGAGCAGCTGGCGGAGCTGGAAGAGCAGGTGGCCCGGGTCAAAGAGCCCGGCCTCTCCAGGGCTGTGCCTGCCGCGGAGCTGCCCTTGTCCATTCCGGCTTCCTACTGGCTGGATCTCCGGGGTTACTCGCCGGCAGAAACGGCGCAGAGCCTTCCCATGCCGCTGCTTATTTTACAGGGAGAGCGGGACTACCAGGTGACCATGGAAGATTTCGCC
>LFRQ01000004.1:802-1078 GCA_001512835.1 Clostridia bacterium DTU022 | reverse complement strand
GGATATTGGGGGATGCACCTTTTGGCTCATTCGAAAATACAACTATACAGATCATACCTTTTGCGGGGGTCAAGAATGAGCCAAAGTCCACCGTCCTTCTGGCTCATATGAGAATGAACCAAAGTCCCGTCCCCCCGGTTCATGTTTTTGGTGAATACAAATTTAAGCGCTTCGCGAAGCAAATGCAAAAGATAAACAGTACCTCTCCACTATACAGTTTATTTAAAGGTTGACAAAAGTCAGAATAGGATGTAATTTTAAAATAACAGCGCCCCA
>LFRQ01000004.1:0-698 GCA_001512835.1 Clostridia bacterium DTU022 | reverse complement strand
TTTTATGCAAATGCAAAATGTGAAGGAGATAACGAGATGGGTCACTCGGCGAAAGCCAAGGATACGGTTTATCAGTTGCTGGCGGAGCGCCTGAACAGGGCTCCCGTAGGGGCGCCGATGACGCCGACCCTGATCAAGATCCTGCGTCGCCTGTATACCGAGGCGGAGGCCCGCCTGGGGAGCAGGTTTCCCCTCTTGCCCATGAATTTTAAGCAGGTGGCTGCGGCTACAGGCTACTCGCCCGCCGAACTGAAGGCCATCCTGGAGAGCATGATTCGCAAGGGCCTGGTGGTGGACTACACCAGCAAGGGCGAAAGGCTCTACCTGCTGTCTCCCATAGTGGTCGGCTTTTTCGAGTATACTTTTATGCGCACCCGCGACGATCTCGATTTAAAAGAGCTATCCCGCCTTTTCGAAGATTACTTCAATGAAAATGGGGTTCGGGAGGAGGTTTTCGGGGGAGGGACCAAGCTGTTTCGAGCCCTGGTCTACGAGCACCTGATCTCGTCGGCGGTGGAAACCCACGTTCTAAGCTACGAGAAGGCTTCGGAGATCATCCGCCAGGCCGGCGGCGGGGCCCTGAGCATGTGCGCCTGCCGTCACAAGGCTTCCCACCTGGGGAAGGTCTGCGACGCGCCCGTGGAAGATGTCTGCACCGCCCTGGGGGAGGCCGGGAAATGGGTGGTCCGGCAGGGCTT
>LFRQ01000072.1 GCA_001512835.1 Clostridia bacterium DTU022 | reverse complement strand
GTTAACATGTGGCTTCGTCCGCTCAAACTTCTTCTTCGCCATGAAAAATACACCTCCTGAAATTAATAGGCCACGCTTTGATTGATTATTTTTTGGGCTATATTCGGGGGCACTTCTTCATAACGGTAGAACTCCATGTAATAAACCCCCCGCCCTTGAGTCCGGGAACGAAGATCGGTGGCATAACCGAACATATCGGCCAGGGGCGCCACTCCCCGTATTACATGCCGGCCCTCCCTGATCTCGGTGCCCAGGATCCGTCCGCGCCGGGCGGTTAAATCGCCGATTACGTCTCCCAAGTACTCTTCAGGCACGATAATATTCAACTTCATATAGGGTTCCAGCAGCAGCGGCTGGGCCGCCGCCATGGCCTTCTTAAAGGCCTGGGAGCCGGCAATCCGAAAAGCCAGTTCCGAGGAGTCCACCTCGTGATAGGAACCGTCCACCAGGCGAACCTGGACATCAATCACCGGGTAGCCGGCCAGGACGCCGTTTATCATGGCTTCCCGTATCCCTTTTTCCACCGCCGGGATAAATTCTTTGGGAATAACGCCGCCGACGATGGCATTTTCAAAGATAAACCCCTGCCCGGCTTCCGCCGGGGAGAGCTCGATCACCACGTGCCCGTACTGGCCTCGCCCGCCGGTTTGCCGGATAAAGCGCCCCTCCGCCCGGGCAGTCCTTTGCACCGTCTCCTTGTACGCCACCTGGGGCTTGCCTACGTTGGCCTGCACTTTAAATTCCCGCAGCAAGCGATCCACGATAATCTCCAGGTGCAGCTCCCCCATCCCGGAGATGATGGTCTGTCCGGTTTCAGGATTGACATGGGTCCGGAAGGTAGGGTCCTCTTCCGACAGTTGCTGCAGCGAAAGGGCCATCTTATCCTGGTCGGCCTTGGTTTTCGGCTCGATAGCCACGTCGATCACCGGCTCCGGAAACTTGATCGCTTCCAGGAGAATGGGCTTCTGCATATCGCACAGGGTATCCCCGGTACTGATCTCCTTGGGCCCGGCCAGAGCAATAATATCTCCCGTAGAGGCGGTCTCCACTTCCTCCCGGTAGTTGGCATGCATCCGGATCAAGCGCGAAATCCGCTGCCTCTTCCGGCGGGTGGCATTGAAGACCACGGACCCGTTCGCCAGGCGGCCTGAATATACCCGGGCGAAAGCCAGCTTCCCCACAAAGGGGTCCACCATGATTTTAAAAACCAGGGCGGAAAAAGGTTCGTCATCGGAGGGGTTCCGCAGTTCCTCCTGGCCGCCATCCAGCTTGTATCCCTTGACCGCCCCTACATCCAAGGGAGAGGGGAGATAATGGACCACGGCGTCCAGCAGGGGCTGCACCCCCTTGTTGCGGTAGGAAGAACCGCAGAAAACGGGGACCAGGCCATCTTGAATGACGGCCTTGCGCAGAGCCCGGTAGCACTCTTCGGGAGTAATCTCCTCGCCGTTGAAATACTTCTCCATCAGCTGGTCGTCGTACTCGGCCACCGTTTCCAGGATGCGCTCCCGGTAAAGGGCGGCCTGCTCCCGCAGTTCCTCGGGAACATCGGTTTCGGTGCTGTTGACGCCCAAATCATCTTTATAAATAATGGCTCTATTTCTAATTAGATCCACCACGCCCCGAAAATCGCTCTCCTGGCCGATGGGCAGCTGCAGGGGTAGGGCCCGGGCATGAAGCCGTTCCTTCAACTGCCGGACCACGTTAAAAAAGTCGGCGCCCACGATATCCATTTTATTAACGTAAGCAATCCGGGGAACGCGGTAGTGGTCCGCCTGGCGCCAGACGGTCTCCGATTGGGGCTCCACCCCGCCTTTGGCGCAGAAGATGGCCACTACTCCATCCAGCACCCGCAGGGAACGCTCCACTTCCACGGTAAAGTCCACGTGCCCTGGCGTGTCGATAATATTAATTTGACAATCACGCCAGTGGCAGGTGGTGGCTGCCGAAGTAATGGTAATGCCCCGCTCCTGCTCCTGGACCATCCAATCCATGGTGGCCGTCCCCTCATGGACTTCGCCCAGCCGGTGCAGCCGTCCCGAGTAAAAGAGAATGCGCTCGGTGGTGGTGGTTTTGCCGGCATCAATATGGGCGGCAATACCGATGTTTCTAATCCTTTCCAGCCTGTTCGCCCGATCCATTTTATCCCCCCTTTCCTTTAAAGTTTGCCCTTCTTACCAGCGGTAATGAGCAAAAGCCTTGTTGGCCTCGGCCATCTTATGGGTATCCTCTTTCTTCTTGATGGCGGCGCCTAGATTGTTGGAGGCATCCATAATCTCCGCGGCCAGTCGCTGGGCCATGGTCTTTTCTCCCCGGGCCCGGGCGTAATTGACCAGCCAGCGGATGGCCAAAATGGTCTTCCGGTGGGGGCTTACTTCCACGGGAACCTGATAGGTAGCCCCCCCAACCCGTCGCGGCTTCACTTCCAGGACGGGAGAAACATTTCTCAGTGCCGTTTCAAAAACTTCCCGGGGATCCCGGCCGGTTTTCTCCCGGATTATATCCAGCGCTTCGTACATTATTTTTTGCGCCTTGCCCTTGTTGCCGTCGTACATTAACTTGTTGATGGTCTTGGCAATCAGCTTGCTGTTATAAATCGGGTCCGGCGGAATATCCCGCTTCGGAACGGAACCTTTTCGTGGCATCCAGCGATTCACCCCTTACCTGTCGCTCAACCCTTGCTCTTCTTTGTTCCATACTTGGAACGCCCCTGCGCCCGGTTCTCCACTCCGGCGGCATCCAGGGCGCCCCGCACCAGATGGTAGCGTACACCGGGCAGGTCCTTGACCCGGCCTCCCCTGACCAGGACCACCGAGTGCTCCTGCAGGTTGTGGCCGATGCCGGATATATACGCCGTTACCTCCACCCCGTTGGTCAGGCGGACCCTGGCTATTTTGCGCAAAGCCGAATTGGGCTTCTTAGGCGTAGTAGTAGAAACCCGGGTACAAACGCCTCTCTTCTGAGGGGAGCGATCCAGGGCCGGAGCGGAAGAACCCTTGACTATTTTGCGGCGTCCCTTGCGCACCAACTGATTTATAGTCGGCAACTGTCCACCTCCCTAGCGGCTAAAATTCTAAAATTCGGTGATGGCCGCCGCAGCGGCCCCCACTTTGATCCCGCACATGCTTCCCAGGTCAGCCATGCTGTCCACAGGCTTGACCTCCACGCCTTTGGCCTCACAAAGGGCTAATACCGGTTGAATTATCTTGCTGTCGGCGTCCTTGGCCACGTAAACCAGGAGCGCCTCCCCCTTATCCAATGCTTTAAGCGTCTGCTTGGTGCCCACTACCTTCTCCCGGGCATTCTTAATTCGCTCCGGCACTTAAAAATCACCCCTTGCTTAAGCGCACTCCTTGATTTTAACATCGAGAAAAACAAATGTCAATTTATTTTTAGGGCCCATCGGCCAGTTCATCCGCTGTTTCCAGGCGCATCAACTCCCGCTCCTCCTTCTTCTCCTCCTCCGCGGGCTCGCCGGGTTCGCCGTTTTGAGGAAAACCGCCTACGGGCATAACCTTGATATTCCGGTAGCGGCTCATGCCCGTCCCCGCCGGGATGAGCTTGCCAATAATAACGTTCTCTTTCAAGCCCAGCAGGTAATCCTTCTTTCCTTTAATGGCCGCATCCGTCAATACCCGGGTGGTCTCCTGGAAGGAGGCCGCCGAAAGGAAAGAATCCGTGGCCAGGGAGGCCTTGGTAATCCCCAGCAGCAGAGGCCGGGCCACCGCGGGACGGCCGCCCTTGCGGATAACTTCTTCGTTGATCTCCTCGAAAACAAAGCTGTCGATTACCCCTCCGGGCAGCAGCTCCGTGTCTCCGGGGTCCTCTACCTTAACCTTCTTCAGCATCTGGCGGATAATAATTTCAATATGCTTGTCGTTGATATCCACTCCCTGCATCTTGTAGACCCACTGGACCTCCTGCAGCAGGTAGAGCTGTACCCCGCGCACCCCTTTTACCTTGAGCAGTTCGTGGGGGTTGATGGAGCCTTCCGTCAGTTCGTCGCCGGCGGTAACGGTCTGGCCGTCTTCCACTTTTATCCGGGCGCCGTACGGCACCTGGTAAACCACAGTCTCCCCTTGCTCCGACTGGACTTTAATCTCCCGCTTGTAGCTGGTCTCTTCGATCTTTACGGTACCGGAGATCTCGGCGATAAGCGACTGCCCCTTGGGCTTCCGGGATTCAAAGAGCTCTTCCACCCGCGGCAAGCCCTGGGTAATGTCGTCCCCGGCCACACCCCCGGTATGGAAGGTGCGCATGGTCAACTGGGTGCCCGGTTCCCCGATGGACTGGGCGGCGATAATTCCTACCGCCTCGCCCACGTCCACCACTTTTCCGGTAGCCAGGTTGCGGCCGTAGCAGCGGACGCAGACCCCGTGACGGGTCTTGCAGGTCAAGACGGAGCGGAAGCGAACCTCGGTGATCCCCAGGTCGACAATCTGCTGGGCCATATCTTCATCGATCATCCGGTCCTGTTCAATAAGCACTTCGCCCGTTTCCGGATGATACACCGGCTCCAGGGTGAAGCGCCCCACCACCCGGTCGATTACTTCCTCCAGGGTGCTGCCGTCGGTAAGGTATTCGCTCAAGTTGATCCCCTGGGAGGTGCCGCAGTCTTCTTCGCGGACAATTACATCCTGGACCACGTCCACCAGGCGGCGGGTCAAGTAACCGGAGTCGGCCGTTTTCAGGGCGGTGTCCGCCAGTCCCTTGCGGGCGCCGTGGGTAGAGATGAAGTACTCCAGCACCGTCAGCCCTTCCCGGAAATTGGCCTTAATGGGCAGGTCGATAATCCTTCCCGTGGGGTCGGCCATAAGGCCGCGCATGCCGGCCAGCTGGGCAATCTGGGATTCGTTCCCCCGGGCCCCCGAATGGGCCATCATGAAAATGGGGTTAAGTTCGTCAAAGCCTTCCATCATGGCCCGGGTTACCTCATCCTTGGCCTTGCTCCAGATTTCGATAACCTTGTCGTAACGCTCCTTCTCGGTAATCAAGCCGCGGCGGTACTCCATCTCCGTGGCCTCTACCTCTTCCTCGGCCTGGCGCAGGATCTCCCGCTTGCTCTCGGGAACTACAATGTCCTCCACGCCCACGGTGATGCCCGCCTTGGTGGCATAGCGAAAGCCCAGTTCCTTGATCAGGTCCAGGATTTCCGAGGTCTTGGTATTCCCGTATTTCCGGTAGCAGCGGGCTACCACTTCCCCCAGGAAATCCTTCTTGGCCGCCAGGTTGCACTCCACCGACCGGAGAATCTCCTGGACCACCTGGCTAGGGTCTTTCGCCTCCTTCGACTGCAGCCTCCCCCGGGAAATAAGGTTGGCCGCGGGAAGGTGATTGCTAAAGCTGGCGTTGTTGATATAGGGAAAGTCCGGTGGAAAGATCTCGTTGAAAATTACCTTCCCCACGGTAGTCAGGATATAGCCGTCGAAGGCGGCCACTTCCTGGTTTTTAAACTTGTCGGTTCTGATCAAGATGCGGGCATGGAGATCCAGGTAGCCGAGATTGTAGCACATGATCGCTTCTTCCGGATCCCGGAAGACCCTGCCCTCGCCCTTGGCTCCCTTCCGCTCCATGGTCAGGTAGTAGCAGCCCAGGATCATATCCTGGGTGGGCGTAGTAACAGGGCGCCCGTCCTTGGGGTTAAGGATGTTGTGGGAAGAGAGCATCAACAGGCGCGCCTCGGCCTGGGCCTCCGCGGAAAGGGGCACGTGAACCGCCATCTGGTCGCCGTCGAAATCGGCGTTGTAAGCGGTGCAAACCAGGGGGTGGATCTGAATGGCACGCCCCTCCACCAGGACCGGCTCGAAAGCCTGGATCCCCAGGCGGTGCAAGGTCGGGGCCCGGTTCAGCAGAACCGGATGATCCTTGATTACCTCCTCCAGGACATCCCATACCTCGGGGCGGACCTTCTCCACCATGCGCTTGGCGCTTTTAATGTTGTGGGCCATGCCGTCGTTAACCAGCCGCTTCATAACGAAGGGCTTAAAAAGCTCCAGGGCCATCTCCTTGGGCAAGCCGCACTGGTACATCTTCAGTTCCGGCCCCACCACGATCACGGAACGCCCCGAGTAATCCACCCGCTTCCCCAGCAGGTTCTGGCGGAAACGCCCCTGCTTGCCCTTGAGCATATCGCTTAGGGACTTCAAGGGACGGTTCCCGGGTCCCGTGACCGGGCGGCCCCGGCGGCCGTTGTCGATCAAGGCGTCCACCGCTTCCTGGAGCATACGCTTTTCGTTGCGCACAATAATATCCGGCGCCCCCAGATCCAGCAAGCGCTTCAAGCGGTTGTTGCGATTGATTACCCGGCGGTAGAGATCGTTTAAATCGGAGGTGGCGAAACGCCCCCCGTCCAACTGGACCATAGGCCGCAGGTCGGGAGGGATCACCGGGATTACGTCCAGGATCATCCAGGTGGGATCGTTGCCGGAGAGCCGGAAGGACTCCACCACTTCCAAGCGGCGCGTGGCGCGCACTTTTTTCTGGCCGGTGGCGGTCTTCAGCTCGGCCCGGAGCTCCTTGGCCAGCTCATCCAGGTCGATCTCCGCCAGCAGCTTCTTAATGGCCTCGGCTCCCATCTCCGCCTTGAAGCCTTTACCGGCCTTAAACAGGGCGTCATATTTTTCCCGGTACTCCCGGTACTCGCTTTCCGTTAAAAGCTGCTTCTTGCTCAGGTAGGTTTCTCCCGGGTCGATAACCACATAAGCGGCAAAATAGAGCACCTTCTCCAGGGCCCGGGGCGACATGTCCAGAAGCAGCCCCATGCGGCTGGGGATACCTTTGAAGTACCAGATGTGGCAAACAGGGGCGGCCAGCTCGATATGCCCCATTCTCTCCCGCCGCACCTTGGCGCGGGTTACCTCCACACCGCAGCGGTCGCAAACAATGCCCCGGTAGCGCACCCGCTTGTATTTCCCGCAGTGGCACTCCCAGTCCTTCTGGGGGCCAAAAATCTTTTCACAGAACAGCCCTTCCCGCTCCGGCTTTAAAGTTCTATAGTTAATGGTTTCCGGCTTCTTCACCTCGCCCCGGGACCAGGCACGAATCTGTTCAGAAGAGGCAAGGCCTATTTTCAGAGCATCAAAGTTGTTTACATCCAACAAGTTAATAATCGCTCCTTTCTCCGGGTTGTCGCTGAACGGCTAGTAGATGCTTTCCTCTTCTTCTTCCTCCCTAATTCTTTTACGGCGCCGAGACAAGCCTTTTCCAGATCTCCCCTCGTCTATTTCATCCAGGTCTTCCAGGGAGATATCCTCCATGGTCTCGGCCTCCAGCCCTTCCTCCAGGGCCAGATCTTCCTTTCCGTACTCCTCGGGGTCGAAAACCTCCTCATCTACTTCCGAAGCGATATCCTCCTCTGCCTCCTCCTCTTCCTCCTCGTCGGCGTAGAAATCCTCTTCATCGTCGACAGTAGTTTCAATCCCTTCCATATTTACTTCCAGGCGGCGATAATCTCCCTCTTCGTCGCCCTCCCGGAGCTCCATTTCGCCGTCCTCACTGATTACCCTCACATCCAGGCACAGGCTCTGCAGTTCCTTGACCAGCACCTTGAAGGACTCAGGAACGCCCGGTTCAGGGATGTTCTCTCCTTTGACGATGGCTTCATAGGCTTTTACCCGTCCGACCACGTCGTCGGATTTAACCGTTAGCATCTCCTGCAAAGTATAAGCGGCCCCGTAGGCCTCCAGGGCCCAGACCTCCATCTCCCCGAAGCGCTGGCCTCCAAACTGGGCCTTCCCCCCCAGGGGCTGCTGGGTAACCAGGGAATAAGGTCCCGTGGAGCGAGCATGTATTTTATCGTCCACCAGGTGAGCCAGTTTCAGCATGTAGACATAGCCTACGGTCACCTCGCGGTCGAAAGGCTCCCCCGTCCGCCCGTCATAGAGGATGGTTTTCCCGTTCCGGGGAAGACCGGCTTCCTCAAAGGCCTCAAAAATATCCTCCTCCACCGCTCCGTCAAAGACGGGGGAGGCAATGTGAATACCCAGGACCTTGGCCGCCCAGCCCAGGTGGGTCTCCAGGATCTGGCCGATGTTCATCCGGGAGGGAACCCCCAGGGGGTTCAGAACGATCTCCACCGGGGTGCCGTCGGGCAAAAAGGGCATATCCTCCTCGGGCAAGATGCGGGCGATAACCCCCTTGTTGCCATGGCGCCCGGCCATCTTGTCGCCCTCGGAGATCTTCCTTTTCTGGGCCACGTAAACCCGCACCAGCTGGTTCACCCCGGGGGAGAGCTCGTCGTTGGCCTCGCGGCTAAACACCTTGACATCCACCACGATGCCGGATTCGCCATGAGGAACCCGCAAAGAGGTATCCCTTACCTCCCGGGCCTTCTCCCCGAAGATGGCCCTAAGCAGCCGTTCTTCGGCGGTAAGCTCCGTCTCTCCCTTGGGCGTCACCTTCCCCACCAGGATATCGCCGGCCCGCACCTCGGCTCCGATGCGGATAATGCCCCGGGAGTCCAGGTCCCGGAGAGCATCTTCCCCTACGTTGGGAATATCTCGGGTAATCTCCTCCGGGCCAAGCTTCGTATCCCGGGCCTCGGCTTCGTACTCTTCGATATGGATGGAGGTAAAAATGTCATCCTTAACCATCTTCTCGCTCAGCAGGATGGCATCCTCGTAGTTGTAGCCTTCCCAGGGGAGAAAAGCCACCAGGATGTTGCGGCCCAAGGCCAGCTCGCCCTGGTCGGTGCAGGGACCGTCGGCGATAACCTCGCCGGCCTTTATCTTCTGCCCCTTCCGGACCACGGGATGCTGGTTTATGCAAGTCCCCTGGTTGGAACGCTTAAATTTTTGCAGGATATAGATATCCATCCCGCTGTCGCAGCCGTACACCCGGCCGGCATCAAAGCGCTCTCCCGTCCTGCCGTTGATGAAGTAGTTGGGACCGTCGGGATCCGCCTCCCGGCGGACCATGATCTCGTCGGCGGAAACCCGCACTACCTCTCCATCGCTGACCGCCACCACCACCGCCCCGGAATCCAGGGCCGTCTTGTATTCCATGCCCGTGCCCACCAGGGGCGCCTCGGTCCGCAGGAGAGGCACCGCCTGGCGCTGCATGTTGGAACCCATCAAGGCCCGGTTGGCGTCGTCGTTCTCCAGGAAAGGAATCAGGGCCGTGGCCACACTGACCAGCTGCTTCGGGGACACGTCCATGAAATCGATCTCCTCAGGCCGCCGGACTACCGTATCATTCTGGTAGCGGCAAACGACCCGGCTGCTGAGAAATTTCCCTTCCTCGTCAACGGGGGCGTTGGCCTGGGCGATAACATAGTTGTCCTCGTCGTCGGCAGTCAAGTAGACTATCTCCTGGGTCACTCGCCCGCCCGCCTTATCCACCCGGCGGTAGGGAGTTTCAATAAAGCCGTACTCGTTGACCCGGGCATAGGTGCTCAGGGAGCCGATGAGGCCGATATTGGGACCTTCCGGAGTCTCGATGGGGCAGACCCGGCCGTAGTGGGAATGGTGCACGTCGCGCACCTCAAAGCCGGCCCGCTCCCGGCTTAATCCGCCGGGCCCCAGGGCGCTGAGACGGCGCTTGTGGGTCAACTCCGAAAGGGGGTTGGTCTGGTCCATAAACTGGGAAAGCTGGCTGCTGCCGAAAAACTCCTTAATGGCCGCAATTACCGGTCGAATATTGATCAGGGCTTGAGGGGTCACGGCCTCCACGTCCTGGATGGTCATCCTTTCCCGGACCACCCGTTCCATGCGGGAAAGGCCGATGCGAAACTGGTTTTGCAGCAGTTCTCCCACGCTGCGCAGGCGGCGGTTCCCCAGATGGTCGATGTCATCGATCTGGCCGACGCCGTCCATCAGGTTAAGCATGTAGCTGACGGTGGCGGCGATATCCTCGGGGGTAAGGGTTCTTACCCCGGGATCAATCCGGCCGTTGCCCAGGACCAGGCACTTTTTATCCCCCGCCTCCACAAAAACATGCTTGACATTCCGCTCCTCCAGAGCATCGGCGACCGCTTCATCCACCAGGGTGCCCTTGGGGAAGAGCACTTTCCCGCCGTTCGGGTCCTTAACCGCCTCGGCCAGCTTGCGCTTCAGGATGCGGTTGCGCAAAGCCAGTTTTTTGTTCATCTTGTAGCGCCCCACGTGGGCAAAGTCGTAGCGCTTGCTGTCGTAAAAGAGGGATTCAAAAAGAGTGCGGGCATTGTCCACGTTGAGAGGCTCCCCGGGACGCAGGCGCTTGTAGATCTCCAGGAGACCGGTCTCCACTGAGTCGGTGTGATCCTTTTCCAGGATATCCAAGATCCGGGGATCGTGATTAAAAAGATCCAGGATCTCCTGGCTGCTGCCAAAACCCATGGCCCGCAGCAATACGGTTACGGGGATTTTCCGCGTCCGGTCCACCCGCACGTAGATGCCGTCGCCGGCATCGGTCTCGAATTCCAGCCAGGTGCCCCGGTTGGGGATAATGGTGGCCGTGTAAAGCTCTTTCCCAGAAAAGTCCAGGTGCTTGTTGAAATAAACCCCCGGGGAGCGCACCAGCTGGCTGACGATGACCCGTTCCGCCCCGTTGATAATAAAGGTGCCGTTTTGGGTCATCAGGGGAAAATCCCCCATGAATACCTCCTGCTCTTTTACCTCCCCGGTTTCCTTGTTTATCAGGCGTACTTTTACCTTGAGCGGGACGGCATAGTTGGCGTCCCTTTCCTTGCATTCGTCCACGGAATACTTGGGTTTGCCCAGGGAATAATCAACAAATTCCAGAACCAGGTTCCCGGTAAAGTCCTGGATGGGAGAAATGTCTTCAAAGATCTCCCGCAGCCCGTGATTTAAAAACCATTCATAAGAGCTGCGCTGAACTTCGATCAAGTTGGGAAGCTCGAGAACTTGCTTGATGCGGGCATAGCTGCGCCTTTTTCGCTTGCCAACCACCACGTCGCTGAACATTAAAAAAAATCACTCCCCTTATCCCTGGTTTATGATTTCAAACCACGGCACAAGCTTCGGCCACCTGGCCATTTCCTTAATATTGCCCTTAGCTAATTCAACTATACAGATAATAATAATGGTGAAAAACCGCCCGCAGGTTACTACTAGACATCTTAAGATATTACCATAAGAGCATGGCAGTGTCAATAAAACCGCTCCTTAAAAAAAATCGCCGGGAAAGCATAAAAAACCCGGCCCTGGGGACAAAACAGGACCGGGTTCGCTTCCCCACCGGGGCTACTTGACCTCCACGGTTCCCCCGGCTTCCTCGATTTTGGCCTTGATTGCCTCCGCTTCCTCTTTGCCGACTTTCTCCTTTAGAGGCTTGGGCGCGTTGTCCACCAGCTCCTTGGCTTCCTTGAGGCCAAGCCCGGTTAACTCCCGCACCACCTTGATCACTTGGATCTTCTTATCGCCGGCTCCGGTAAGGATAACATCAAACTCGTCTTTCTCTTCTTCTGCTGCCGGCGCGGCGGCCGCCGGTGCCGCTACCGTCGCCACGGGGGCGGCGGCGGTGACGCCAAATTCTTCTTCCAAGGCCTTAACCAGCTCGGCCAGCTCCAGCACGGTCATTCCTTTAACGATCTCGATCACTTCGTTTACTTTGGACATGGCTTTCCTCCTGAATTAATTAATTTGGGCTTAACAAAGCATCAAGCCGACTCTTTTTTCTGCCGCACCGCCTCCAGCACATAAACCAGCTGCCGGATATTCCCCTGCAGAACGTTTACCAGGCCAAACAGGGGAGCCTTAAAGGAACCGCACATCTTCGCCAGAAGAACCTCTCGGGGCGGTATCTCGCCCAAGGCCTTGACCTGCTCCGGAGCCAGGAGCTTGCCCGAGAGGAGGGCTCCTTTAATAGTAAAATTTTCGTTTTCCTTGCTGAAATCCAGGAACACCTTGGCCGCCGCCACGGGATCGCCGGCGGAAAAAGCCATGGCCGTAGGCCCTTCCAAAAACTGTTCCAGCTGCTCCAGCCCTACCCGGCGGCAGGCGATGGCGGTCAACTTGTTTTTGACCACCTGGTACCGGCACTGCTCCTCCTTCAGGCGGCGGCGCAAATGATTTAAGGCCGATACATTCAAGCCGCGGTAGTCGGCAGCTATGATCAGCTCCGCTTGCTCCAGTTCGCGAACCATTTTCTGGACAATCTCTTCCTTCTGCTTCCTGGTGATCAAGCTCTTCACCTCCTCCTTCAAGTCTTCAACGGCGGAAAACTACTATATATTTAATGTAAGAATTGATCTAAAAGGGGCTTTCCGTAAACAGGAAAGCCCCTTCCATCTCCTGGGGTCTTATCTCCTCGGCAGGCGGCCTAAGCCATTAAGTTTAAACACCTGCTGTCTACGGAAACAATAACGGCTGGAATATCGCCAAAAACACTCTCTATTTTAATCTTTACATTTTAATCTTTACCGTCCCGGCGGCGCCGTCCGATGGGGATTGATCTTCACCCCGGGCCCCATGGTGGAACTGCAGGTAATCGCCCGGATATACTGCCCCTTGGCGCCGGGGGGCTTGGCTTTGATTAGCGCCTCCATCAGGACATAGTAATTTTCGCACAGCTTTTCCGCTGGAAAAGATACCTTGCCTATGGGCACGTGAACGTTCCCCGCCTTGTCGGTGCGAAATTCCACCTTCCCGGCCTTGATCTCCTTGACGGCCTTCTCCAGGTCAAAGGTTACTGTGCCGCTTTTGGGGTTGGGCATCATCCCCCGCGGACCCAGTATTTTGCCCAGCTTGCCCACCACCCCCATCATATCCGGGGTGGCCACGGCCACGTCAAAATCCAGCCAGCCTTCCTGGATCCGGCCGGCCAGCTCCTCGGCGCCAACGATGTCGGCCCCCGCCTCCTCCGCCTCCCGGGCTTTTTCGCCCTTGGCAAAGACCAGGACCCTGACCGTCCTTCCCGTTCCGTGGGGAAGCACCACGGTACTGCGGACCTGCTGGTCGGCATGCTTTGGGTTTACGCCCAGGCGTACCGCCACTTCTACGGTCTCGTCAAAATTGGCCCGGGACATTTGCTGCACCAGCTGCAAGGCCTCTTCCGGTTCGTAAAGCCGCTGGCGCTCAAAGAGCTTCCGCGCGTCCTGATATTTCTTTCCTCTTGTCTTCATCCTTTTCCCTCCTGTGGTTTGGCGAGCCGAAGCTCTCCCACTTTATTTGCGCCTTCTTAGAGCTATCCTTCCACCACAATACCCATGCTTCTGGCGGTTCCCTCGATTATCTTGGCCGCCGTCTCCAAATCGTAAGCGTTCAGATCCTCCATCTTCTGCTTGGCAATATCCTCCAGCTGGGCCCGGGAGATAGTGGCCACCTTTTTCCGGTTGGGCTCCCCCGAGGCCTTCTCCAGGCCGGCCGCTTTCTTTAGCAGCACCGCTGCCGGAGGGGTTTTGGTGATAAAAGTAAAGGAGCGATCCTCGTATACAGTTATCTCCACCGGGATGATCAAGCCCGCACTGCCGGCGGTGCGCTCGTTAAACTCCTTGCAAAAGGCCATGATGTTGACACCATGCTGCCCCAGGGCCGGACCGACGGGGGGTGCCGGGGTCGCCTTGCCGGCAGGAATCTGCAGCTTGGCAAAACCGATTACTTTCTTTTTCTTGGCCATGAACGATCCTCCTTAAATGCAGGCGCAGCCTATATCTTCTCCACCTGTTGAAATTCCAGCTCCACCGGGGTTTCCCGGCCAAACATGGAGACCAGTACCTTTAACTTCCCTTTATCCCGGTGGATCTCTTCCACAGTGCCCTCAAAATTCTTAAAAGGCCCGTCAATTACCCGGACCACCTGTCCCACATCAAAGTCGATCCGGGGCCTCCCTTCGCCGCCCATGCCCATCTGGCGCATGATATGGTTGACCTCTTTCTCGGTCAAGGGAGTGGGCTTGGAACCGGGTCCCACGAAACCGGTCACCCCCGGCGTATTGCGGACCACGTACCAGGAATCATCTTCCATGATCATCTCCACCAGGACATAGCCGGGGAAGACTTTCTTCTCCACCGTCTTCCGCTGCCCGCCTTTGCTGACCACCTCTTTTTCCATGGGGACAACAATGCGGAAAATTTTGTCGGACATGTCCATGGAAGCGACCCGGCGCTCCATATTAGTTTTTACCCGGTTTTCATAACCGGCATACGTGTGCACAACGTACCACGCTTTTTCGCCCATCCAAGGAGGGTTAAAACCCGATTCACTCTCCTTACGCCATAATGGGTTAGCGAATAATTAAGCGCAACAGCGCCAAGAAGGCGGTATCCATAAGCCAGAAAAACAGGCTCACCACCAGCACCGTTACCAGGACAATGCCGGTATAAACCAGCAGTTCCCTCCGGCTAGGCCAGTGGACCTTCTTCAATTCCATTCTGACTTCGCGAAGGTATTTTACTAGGCGTTGAAAAAAATTCATAAGGGCTCTACCTTTCCCGCTGGCCGCGGAGCCGTCCTCACTTGGTTTCCTTGTGGAGGGTATGGGTATTGCAGCGATAACAGTACTTGCGGACCTCCAGGCGGTCCGGATTGTTTTTCTTGTTCTTGGTTGTGGTATAGTTGCGCTCCTGGCACTGGGTACAGGCCAGGTGAATTACCACGCGCATCTCTTCGCCCCCTTACCCCTACATTCACGAATTTCAATTTACCACAAAGAGGCCCATGCTGTCAATAAACACCTGGACACAATTAAGGGGCGGGGAAGATCCCGCCCCCGTGGAAAAGCACCCGACTTAGTTGATTACACCCGTTACCACGCCGGCTCCTACGGTGCGGCCGCCTTCCCGGATGGCAA
>LFRQ01000082.1 GCA_001512835.1 Clostridia bacterium DTU022 | reverse complement strand
TTTCAGGAGGTGTATTTTTCATGGCGAAGAAGAAGTTTGAGCGGACGAAGCCACATGTTAACGTGGGGACCATTGGTCACGTGGACCACGGGAAGACCACGTTGACGTCGGCGATTACCTATTGTTTGTCCAGTGCCGGTTTGGCGGACAAGAAGGCCTTTGAAGAGATTGACAAGGCGCCCGAGGAGAAGGAGCGTGGGATTACCATTGCCACTTCTCATGTGGAGTATGAGACGGATAAGCGGCACTATGCTCACGTGGACTGTCCTGGTCACGCTGACTATGTTAAGAATATGATTACTGGTGCGGCGCAGATGGACGGTGCGATTTTGGTGGTTTCGGCGGCGGATGGTCCCATGCCTCAGACGCGGGAGCACATATTGTTATCTCGTCAGGTAGGGGTTCCCTATATTGTGGTCTTTTTGAACAAGGCGGACATGGTTGACGACGAGGAGCTTTTGGAGCTGGTTGAGCTTGAGGTTCGGGACCTGTTGTCGGAGTATGAATTTCCCGGGGACGAGACTCCGGTGATTGTTGGTTCGGCGTTGAAGGCCTTGGAATGTGGCTGTGGCAGTCGCGAATGCGAGGCTTGCGGCAAGGTATGGGAGTTGATGGATGCGGTAGACAGCTACATTCCCACGCCGGAGCGGGAGAAGGACAAGCCTTTCCTGATGCCCATTGAGGATGTTTTTACCATTACTGGTCGCGGCACGGTAGTTACGGGCCGGGTGGAGCGTGGCACCATCAAGGTAGGGGACGAGGTAGAGATAGTTGGCTTTGTGGATCGTCCTCGGAAGACGGTGGCCACGGGTGTGGAGATGTTTCGCAAGACCCTGGAGCAGGCGGAAGCCGGGGACAACATTGGGGTATTGCTTCGCGGGATTGACCGGGACGAAGTGGAGCGGGGCCAGGTTTTGGCGAAGCCCGGTTCCATTAGTCCTCATACCAAGTTTAATGCCGAGGTTTACGTTTTGAAGAAGGAGGAAGGCGGTCGTCATACGCCGTTTTTTGACGGCTATCGTCCGCAGTTTTATTTCCGGACCACGGACGTTACGGGGACCATCAAGCTTCCGGAAGGGGTGGAGATGGTTATGCCCGGCGACAACGTCAACATGGTTATTGAACTGATTACGCCCATTGCCATTGAGGAAGGGCTGCGCTTTGCCATCCGGGAAGGCGGCCGCACCGTAGGAGCCGGCGTGGTAACGGGTGTAATCAACTAA
>LFRQ01000065.1 GCA_001512835.1 Clostridia bacterium DTU022 | reverse complement strand
GACCATGTTTGTCGGCCGCATCGGCCCTTTAACCCTCTTTATTGCCCTGGCCCGGCCGCGCCGGGAAGAGGGCCTCCATTATCCCGAGGAGAAGCTGCTTATCGGTTGATTTTAACAGCTGCCTGCCGTATATTAGGAGACAGGCGGTTCCTTAAGGGGTGTAAAGATGAAAAGGAAACAGTTCCTGGTAATCGGTGCCGGCCGTTTCGGTTCCAGCGTAGCCCGTACCTTGTATGAGCAGGGGCATGACGTTCTGGTGGTGGACAGCAATGAAGCCATTGTTCAGCAGATAAGCGACAAGGTTACCCATGCGGTGGCGGCCAACGCCACCAGCGAAGAGGCCCTGGAGGCCCTGGGGGTTCAAGAATTCGACGTAGTAGTGGTGGCCATCGGTCACGAGATGCAGAACAGCATCATGGTCTCCATCCTGTTGAAGGAACTGGGCGCCCGCTACATAGTTGCCAAGGCGCAGACAGAGCTCCACGGCAAGGTGTTGCGCAAGATCGGGGTAAACCGGGTGGTCTTCCCCGAGCGGGATATGGGGCAGAAGCTGGCCCATTCCCTGGTTTCTCGTAATATCATCGATCTCATCGAGTTGTCCGAAACTTATAGCGTTGTGGAGGTGGAGGCACCCCAGGAGATGGTGGGCCGCACCCTGCAAGACTTGAACTTGCGCGTCCGTTACGGGATCAACGTGATCGCCCTGAGAAGGGGAGAGAAAGACACCAACATCTCTCCCGGCGGGGAAGATAAGATTGCCCCGGGGGATGTGATCGTGGCCGTGGGCGAGAACAAAGCCTTGAAGAAACTGGGGTGGATCTGATTGTCCCTGCTGGAGGTCAGGAGCCCGCAGAATCTGCAGGTCAAGGAGTTTATCAGGCTGGCGGAGAGCCGCCGTTACCGCCACCGGGCGGGGAAACTGGCCCTGGAGGGTCCCCACCTGATCCGGGAAGCCCTGGCGGCGGGGGTTGTTCCGCAGGCGGTTTTTTGGACCCGTTCTTTTTTGGACAGCCGGGCCGGCGGCGAGCTGGCGGGCCGGCTGCCCCGGGAAACCCGGCAGCTGCTGCTTTCCGACCAGCTTTTTCACCGGATGGCCAGAACGGAAAGTCCCCAGGGAGTGGCCGCCATTGTGCCCTTCCGGGAGGCGTCGCTTTCCGACTTGCTGGCAGACTCCCTTTCTTTGGCCTTGCTCCTGGACCGGGTGCAGGACCCGGGCAATATGGGAACCATCCTGCGTTCGGCGGCGGCGGTAGAAGCCGGGGCCGTTTTTTATACTCCCGGCTGTGC
>LFRQ01000034.1 GCA_001512835.1 Clostridia bacterium DTU022 | reverse complement strand
AGGGCCGATGCGGCCGACAAACATGGTCACGATTAGGACCGCCTTGCTGAGCAGACCCAGCTCCGGCGTGATCCCGGTACTCATGCCGGAAGAGCTAAAGGCCGCCACCGCTTCGTTGAAAAGGGATATAAAATCGTAATTCTCCGTGAGGGCAAGGATAAAGGTGGAGAGAAAGATCAAGCCCATCGCCGCCACCAGTATGGTGGTCGCTTTAAGCACCTGGTTCAGGTCCAGGCGTCGCTTCAGAAGGACCGGCTCCCGCTGCCCCCGGATCAAGGCAACCATGGCAATCAATACCAGGGCCAGGGTAGTGGTTTTCACGCCGCCGCCGGTGGAGGCGGGAGAGGCGCCGATAAACATGAGCAAGAGAATAAGCAGCCGGGTAGGCAGAAGCAGGGCGGCGTTATCCAGGACGCTGAAGCCCGCCGTCCGGGGCGCCGCCGCGGTAAAGAAAGCGGTAAAGAGCTTCCCCCCGAAGGAGAGGGAACCCATGGTCTCCGGGTTGTTGTATTCCAGGACCAGGACGGCCAGGGTCCCGAAAATTAGCAGGATCGCCGTTATAACCAGCACCAGGCGGGTATGCAGGGTTAGCCGGTAGAGGCGGCGCCGGTTAT
>LFRQ01000081.1 GCA_001512835.1 Clostridia bacterium DTU022 | reverse complement strand
TCATCCCTGTCACTTTCCCCCGGTCCTTTTCACTCCCGGATTAAAACCGGCGTAAAATTGACGCCGTCGGCGGCCACAAAGTAATAGTCGATCCCTCTTAAATTTCCCTGAAATACCCCTTCGGGCTCCGTATTGTGTATGTGCCCGTACACACAGGCCTGGACCCCATGCTGCTCCATCAACTCCGTAAAGCCGCTGGGCAGCTGCGGCCGGGAGAAGGGCGGATAATGGAGCGCCACCAGGAGGCCTTTGCCCTCCCGGCGGGCGGCGCTTTCCAGGGAAAGCTTCAAGCGCTGAACTTCCCGGAGGTAGATCTTCTCGTCTCCGGGCTCGGCAAAGCCTTCTTCCCCCGGGCAGAGCCAGCCCCTGGTGCCGCAGATGATCCAGTCCTCCCAGCAGAAATGATCGTTCTGCAGGGCATATACGCCCTGGGGAAGAGACCGGCGCACCTTGCTAATGGAAGACCACCAGTAGTCGTGATTGCCGCGGATCAGAAGCTTCCTCCCCGGCAAGGAGGCCAGCCAGCGCAAATCCGCCTCCGCTTCGGGCAGCCCCATGGCCCAGGAGATGTCTCCCGCCACCAGTACCAGGTCTTCCCCCCCGACGTTCCGGCGCCAGTTGGCTTCCAGCTTTTGCGGGTGGTTCTCCCAGACGGGACCGAAGACGGACATGCTTTTATCTGCTTGCCCGCCCGGCAGGTGCAGATCACCGATTGCATAGATTGCCATTTCTTCACCCCGGTTTCCATTTGACCGCAGTTCCACCATATCGAGACCCTATTTGGAGAAACCCGGGAGATAACCTAGCCCCCTTTCCGGTAAGCTATCCCCTCCGGGTCTGAGCAGCATTAAATCCCTTTGCCTTTTCCGCCCGTTATTCGTTATGATAGTCGAGATGCCTGAAGGGAAAGGAGTGCTGCCCAATGCTGTTGGAATTGCAGCGCAGGCTACTGCGACGCAAATTCTGGCGGTCAAGAATAATCTTTTTAACCATTGCCTTGACGGCCCTTTGCAGCGGGATCATCTTATGCTGGCCCCTGGCGGCCGCTCCCCTGTTCAACGCGGAGCCGGCGGCAGAGGAGGCCGATCANNGGCCAGGAGAGCAAAAAGCAGTCCAATCCCCCTGAATCCGGCCAAGGCCTGGAGATCGCTCCGGAAGAGAAGGAGCTGCTGGCCCGGGCCGTGTACGGCGAAGCCCGGGGCGAAAGCTTCCAGGGCCAGGTGGCCGTAGCGGCGGTAATCCTGAACCGGGTGGAAGACCCCCGTTTTCCGGACAGCATCGCCGGGGTCATCTTTCAACCCATGGCCTTCACCGCCGTCTCCGACGGCCAGTTCTGGCTGGAGCCGGACCAGGAAGCTTACCGGGCCGTGGAGAAAGCCCTCCAGGGGGAAGATCCCACCGAGGGAGCCCTCTATTACTACAATCCCGCCACGGCTAC
>LFRQ01000112.1 GCA_001512835.1 Clostridia bacterium DTU022 | reverse complement strand
GAAGCCTTGCTGGAACAGCATTAGATGCATCAATTTATCCCCTTTCCGGCAGATCCGCCTTTAACTTGTAATATTTCCATTAAAGGAGCGCTATTCCCTGCCTGGGAAAAGGGGAACATGACTTGCCGCCAGCTCCCCTCCTGAAGAAGATGCGGTCGTTCTAACCCGGCCGGGGAGGGGAACCGGGAGATGGAAATCGGAGGAAAACGCAAAGCTTTTATTAAGGCGGGATTAAGCCTGAAGCCGCCGGCGCAAGTTGTAAGCCGCCTGGCAGACATCCCCCGCCCCCATCACCAGGATAATATCCCCGGGACGGGCGAACTCCAGGGCCCGCTCTTCCAGGACCTCCAGATCCGGGCTGTAGTAAACCTCCCGGCCGGAAAGCTCCCGGATGCGCCGAGCCAGGGCTTCGGAGCTGACCCCGGCGATGGGCTTCTCCCCGGCGGGGTAGATGTCGTGGAGCAGGACCAGGTCCGCCTCATGGAAGGAGCGGGCAAAATCCTCGAAAAAGTATGCCGTCCTGGTGTAGCGGTGGGGCTGGAAGAGGCAGCAAACCCGGCCGCCGCCGGAACGGGCCGCCTGAATGGTTACCCTAATTTCCGTGGGGTGGTGAGCATAATCATTGACCACGGTTATGCCGCCGGAGCGGGCGACGATCTCAAAGCGGCGCCCGGCCCCCTGAAAAGCGGCCAGCGCCGGCACGCACTGCTCCAGGTCCACTCCCAGCTGGGCGGCCACCGCCAGGGCCCCGGCAGCGTTGCTGACATTGTGCTTCCCCGGCACCTTGAGCTCCACCCGGCACCGGAAAGCGTCCCGGTAAAACAGTTCGAAGGTGGACTCGTACCCGGCGCAGGCTATGTTGCGGGCCACATAATCGGCCTGGTTTTCGTGGGGCCCCTCCAGGGCGTAGGCTACCACCTTTCTCTTCAGCCGGGGAGCCATTTCCCGCAAGCGGGGATCGTCCACACAGAGGACGGCCGTCCCTCCCGGCACCAGGTTGCCCAGGAACTCGAA
>LFRQ01000055.1:31939-33967 GCA_001512835.1 Clostridia bacterium DTU022 | reverse complement strand
TACAACCTGGAAAACAGCGTTGGCAGCGGCGGGCCCCGGCTGCCGGTCTACTATTTTACCGAGCTGCTGGCCGAAGCCCTGGGCGTGGCCCCGGGGGAGGAGGTGAAGCCGGGATGATCCCCAGCGCGGAACACAGGCGCTTCCTGCAGGAGATGAAGGCGCACACCGGGCAGGATCCCGCCCGCTGCTACCAGTGCGCCAAGTGCAGCGCCTCCTGCCCGGTAACGGAAGCGATGGACCTGCTGCCCCACCAGGTGATTCGCCTGCTGCAGCTGGGCTTTAACGAAAAGGTGCAGGCCAGCAGCACCCCCTGGATCTGCGCCACCTGCTTCACCTGTGCCGCCCGCTGCCCCCGGGATCTGGACCTGGCCCGGATCATGGAAGGGGTGCGCCTGAGCTTCCTGCGCCGGCGGGGAGCCACCCGCCTGGATCCCGGGGACATAGCGCCGGAATTGCTGCAGAAGCTGCCCCAGCAGGCGCTGGTCAGCGCTTTTCGCAAGCATTCCCGCTAGCCAAAGAGCAAGGGCTGCTGCCGGCGGCCGGGCGCAGCGGGCGCAATCGGCAGCACATAGTTGGGCGTAATAGGCCTATCCAGCGGGCTGCCAATAAGAGGGCTTTATTTAAGATTTGAGCTTATGGCAGTCCCACGGGACGCATCAAAGTTAGGCGCAAAAAGGGCAATCGTTAGGTATTTAGGCGCAACAGGTGCACTGGTGCGGCTCAATGAGCGTCCATGAGTTCACGGCATGGATTTGGAAGGGATAAGGGAGGAAGAGCATGCCCAGAGTCGGTATCTTTATATGCTGGTGCGGGACCAATATCTCCGCCACGGTGGATATCCAGCGGCTGCTGGAGGCGGCCCGCTCCTTCCCCCAGGTGGTTTACGCCGGCGATTACCGCTACCTCTGTTCCGAGGCCGGCCAGGCTTTGATCAAGGAGAAGGTGCGGGAGGAGAAGCTGGATCGGGTGGTGGTGGGGACCTGCTCCCCGCGTATGCACGAGACCACCTTCCGCCAGGCAGTGGCCGAGGCGGGGCTGAACCCGTACCTTCTGGAAGTGGCCAACCTGCGGGAGCACTGCTCCTGGGTGCACCGGGACCGGGAAGAAGCCACGGCCAAGGCGGCGGCCCTGGTGCGCGCCGCCGCCGCCAAGGCGGTGTTGAACACCCCCCTCACGGCGCCGCAGCTGCCTGTGGAGAAGCGGGCCCTGGTGATCGGGGGCGGGATCGCCGGAATTCAGGCGGCCCTGGATATTGCCGGAGCCGGCTTCGACGTGGACCTGGTGGAGAGGGAGCCCAGCATCGGCGGGCGGATGGCCCAGCTGGATAAGACTTTCCCCACCCTGGATTGCTCCGCCTGCATTTTGACCCCGAAGATGGTGGAGGTGGCCCAGCACCCGCGGATTAACCTCTTCACCTATGCCCGGGTGGAGGCGGTGGAAGGCTTCGTCGGCCAGTTTAAGGTCAAGATCCGCCACCGGGCCCGCAGCGTGGATCCCGCTCGCTGCACNNGGCTGCGGCGCCTGCTTCGAGAAATGCCCCGTCCAGGTCCCCTCGGAGTTCGAGCTGGGCCTCAGCCGGCGCAAGGCCATTTACGTGCCTTTTCCCCAGGCCGTTCCCAATATTCCCGTTATCGACCGGGAGCACTGCCTCTATTTTAAAAAGGGGCGCTGCCGCAACTGCGAGAAAAACTGTCCCGCCGAGGCCATCGATTATGAGCAGGAGGACCAAGTTACCGAAACCCTATACGGGGCCATCGTGGTAGCCACGGGCTTCGATATGCTGAATCCAAAACCCTACGGGGAATACGGCTACGGCCGGCACCCCGACGTCATTACCGCCCTGGAGTTCGAGCGCTTATTAAACGCCTCGGGGCCTACCGGGGGGAAGATTATCCGGCGCTCCAACGGCGCCCCGCCGGAGACGGTGGTCTTTGTGCAGTGCGTCGGTTCCCGGGATAAGGCCCGGGGAATGGACTACTGCTCCCGGATCTGCTGCATGTATACCGCCAAGCAGGCCATCCTGCTCAA
>LFRQ01000055.1:15006-31662 GCA_001512835.1 Clostridia bacterium DTU022 | reverse complement strand
ATCTTTATTGCCGGGGCCTGCCATGCTCCCAAGGATATCCCCGATACCGTGGCCCAGGCGGGGGCGGCGGCGGCCAAGGCGGCGGCCCTGCTCTCCCAGGATCAGCGCCAGGGCGAAGCCTGCGTGGCCCTGGTGGACGTTTCCCGCTGCGCGGGCTGCCTCTACTGCCGGGAGGTTTGTCCCTACGGGGCCATCAGCGCGGTCCCGGCGGAGCAGGCGGGTCCCGGCCAGGGGGGCGAGGGCACCGTGGCCCAGGTGAACCCGGCTCTCTGCCAGGGCTGCGGCTCCTGTACCGTGGTCTGCCGCCCGGGCGCCGTCACTCTGCAAGGATTTACCGACCAACAAATTGTCGCGGAGGTGGAGGCCTTGTGTCTGAAGCGCTAAAGGGAAAGGGCGCCGACAACGGCGGCACCGCCGCCGGCGTCGGCGGCAGCAGAAGCAGCGGCAGCGGCAACGGGGCCTGGCAGCCCCTGATCGTGGCCTTCTGCTGCAACTGGTGCAGCTATGCCGGCGGGGACCTGGCCGGCACCAGCCGCCTGAGCTACCCCGCCAATGTCCGGGTCATCCGGGTAACCTGCTCCAGCCGCGTCAATCCCCTGCACGTAATGCGGGCTTTCCAGCGCGGCGCCGACGGGGTGTTGATTGCCGGCTGCCATCCCGGCGACTGCCACTACACCAGCGGGAATTACCATGCCCGGCGGCGCTTTTCCATCTTTGCCCGCCTGCTGGAGCACGCCGGGCTGGAGCCGGAGCGCTTCCAGGTGCGCTGGATATCCAGCTCCGAGGGAGATAGATTTGCCGAGGTAATGCAGGAGATGACCGAGACCATCAAGGCCCTGGGGCCGAACGAAAGGTGGGTGGATCCCCGGTGGCTCAAGATAACCTGAACAGGGATCAGGCAACCGCCAGGATCCGGGCCGCCGTAACCCAGGACCTTTTGAGCGGCCGCATCAGCCTGCTCCTGGGCTGGCAGAAGGGCCTCTTCTGGTGGCGGTCGCGGCCTCTTTTTGCCCGCAGCCAGCAGGACCTGGAGCGGCTGGTATGGGACTCCTTCTGCGCGGTCAACCTCAGCCGCTACCTCCCGGAAGAGCTGTCGATAGAAGAGCGGGTGGGGATCCTGGTCAAGGGCTGCGATGCCCGCGCCTTCCACCGCCTGCTCCAGGACCGGATGCTGGACCGGGAGCGGGTCCTCCTTTACGGCCTCCCCTGCCCGGGAATGCTGGACTACCGCCTTCTGGCGGAAGCCGGGGTCAAAGAGGCGGAGCAGATGCTGGAGGAGGGGGAAGAGCTGGTAATTCAAACGGGCGGCGGGGAGGAGAGAAGGCCCCGCACCGACTTCCTGCTGGAGAAATGCCGCCTATGCCCCCACCCGGACCCCGTGGTATACGACCAGCTGCTGCTGCCTCCCGGGGAGCCCTGGATGGACCCCGCCTCCCGTTTCCAAGACCTGGAGGCGCGGGAACGCCCCACTCCCGCGGAGCGCTATGCCTACTGGTCCGGGGAACTGCAGCGCTGCCTGAGCTGCTATGCCTGCCGCCAGGTTTGTCCCGCCTGCAGCTGCCGGGAATGTTTTGCCGAACAGCAGGAGCCCCGCTGGCTGGGCAAGGGGGCGGGATTGAACGAGAACATGCTTTTTCATATCATCCGGGTTTACCACGGTGCCGGGCGCTGCATCGAGTGCGGCGAGTGCCAGCGCGCCTGTCCGGTGGGGATCCCCCTCCTGGAGCTGAGCCGCCGGCTGGCCAAGGATATTGAAGAGCTCTACGGGCCGTATGAAGCGGGGATGGATCCCGAGGCGCCGCCCCCCCTGCTGACCTACCGCCCCGAGGACCCGGCCGCTTTTCCGGAGAAGTGAGGTGGTAAGGGTGATCAGATATATCCAGGAGAGCCGGCTGGAGGAGCTGTTCCGGATCCTTTCTCGCCGGGGCCCCCTCTACCTGCCCCTGGCGGAGGGACCCTCCCTCTCCTTCCGGCCCTGGTCTGAAGGGGCGCCCGTGGACTTGAAGACGGTCAACAGCACCGTTTCCGCCAAGGAGATCTTTCTCCCCCGGGAGGAGGCCTACTTCTGCTATCGCCGTGCCGGCCGGGAACTGGCCCTGGAGCCCCTGGAGCAGGAAGCCGCCAATGCCGTGGCCTTCGGCCTGCGCGCCTGCGACCTGCGCGGCCTGGAGATGCTGGACCGGGTTTTCAAGGACCAGGATCCCCCCGACGGGCTTTATCTCCGCCGGCGGGAGCAGACCGCCATTGTGGCCCTGGCCTGCGCCGAGCCGGCGCCCTATTGTTTCTGCAGCCTTTTTGGGATTGATCCCGCCCGGGCCGGCGGGGCGGACCTGCAGGCCTGGTGGCATGGAGAGGGGCTCTGCCTGAAAGCCCTAACCGCTGCCGGGGAGGAACTCTTGAGTTCTGCCGGGGAGCTGCTCCATGAGGGGCCTGCCGGCGCCGAAGAGCCGCCCCGGGTGGAGACCGGCAACTTCGGGTTAAAGCTGGAAGGCCTCCCCGCAGGGCTGCGGGAACGCTTTGACGACCCCGTTTGGGAGGAACTCTACCGCAGCTGCCTGGGCTGCGGGGCCTGCACCTATATCTGCCCCACTTGCTACTGTTTTGACCTGGAAGATTTCGGGCACCAGGAAAAAGGGGAGCGCTATCGCTGCTGGGACAGCTGCATGTTCCGGGAGTTTACCCTGATGGCCGGGGGGCACAACCCCCGCCCCACCCGCAAGGAACGGGTGCGCAACCGCTTCCTGCACAAGCTGCAGTACTACCCGGAGCGGTACGGGGAGATTGCCTGCACCGGCTGCGGGCGGTGCCTGCGCAGCTGCCCCGTGGACTTGAATATCGTCCAGGTCATTCGCGCCCTGGGAGGTGAAAGCCGGTGACCGCCGTTAATCCTCTGCTGCCTCAAAAGGTGACCCTGCAGGAGATCGTGGCGGAGACGCCGGAGATCAAAACCCTGCGCCTGGCCTCGGAAAAGGGGATCCCCTTCGATTTTATACCGGGGCAGTGCGCCATGATCTCCCTGCCCCCCGTGGGAGAAGCCCTCTTCTCCATCACCTCCTCTCCCGGCTGCCGGGAGTACCTGGAGTTCAGCATCAAGAAGGTGGGGGCGGTTACCCGGGCGCTGCACGAGCTGGAGCCCGGCCAGCAACTGGGCCTGCGCGGCCCCTACGGCAACGGCTTCCCCCTGGAGGCCCTGCGGGGCAAGGACCTGCTCTTTATCGGCGGGGGGATCGGCCTGGCCCCCCTGCGTTCCCTGATCAACTACTGCCTGGAGCGGCGCGGCGATTTCGGGGGGATCGATATCCTGTACGGGGCCCGCACCCCCGAGGACCTGATCCGGCGGGAGGAGATCATGGAGCGGTGGCCGGCGGCCCCCGATACCCGGGTCTACCTGACCGTGGATGCGCCCTACCCCGGCTGGGAGGGGCACGTGGCTTTTGTCCCCGCCTACCTGTCGGAGCTGGCTTTCTCCCCGGAGAACCGGATCGCCATTACCTGCGGCCCCCCGGCAATGATTAAATTTGTTCTGAAAGCCCTGGAAGAGCTGAACTTTGCCCCGGAGCAGGTGATCACTACTCTGGAGATGCGCATGAAGTGCGGCGTGGGCAAATGCGGCCGCTGCAACATCGGCTCCCTCTATGTCTGCCGCGACGGCCCCGTCTTCACCCTGGCCCAGCTCCGGCAACTCCCTCCCGAATACTAGGTGCCAGGCACGTCAACTTTGTCAACTTTTTTCTCTGAACCATGGGACGGTGACTTTGGCTCATTTTTTAATATGGCGTCACGCCGGTTAGGACGGTTGGCACGGTTGCATATAGGAATATATAAAAATCACTGGAACCTTCCCTGATATAGGCAAGGATATATATGGGGAGAATCGTCCCTCTGACTAGATGGCCGGTTTCCCGGACAGGCCAGTTTGGCGCCGCTTCCGAGAGCCGGCCTTTTAAGATTAAAAGGAGAGGTTTAAGGGAGCAAGTCGTTTCTTAAAGCAAGGAGGCCGCCTCTTTATCCATGACGATGATGGCATTGGGGTGAAGCTGGAGGAAAGAAGCAGGCACTTGGGTGGAGACTTTTCCGCTTAGGGTCTCCCTTATGGCACGGGCTTTGCTTTTTCCGCTGGCCAGAAGCATGAGCCGGCGGGCATGCAAGATGGAGGCCATGCCCATAGTGATGGCCTGGCGGGGAACTTCATCCTCGGAATTAAAAAAGCGGCTGTTCGCCTTGATGGTAGCTTCGCTCAGGTCAACCACGCAGGTCCAGGCGCTTAAGCACCGGTCGGGCTCGTTGAAGCCGATATGCCCGTTTACGCCGATGCCCAGCACCTGCAGGTCGATGCCTCCCACAGCGGCAATTTTTTTGTCGTAGGCGCGGCAGTGCTCCTCCAGGTTCTCCGCCGTTCCCAGGGGGATATTGATGTTCTCCGGCGGCACGTTGACGTGGTTAAACAGGTGCTGATGCATGAAATAATGGTAGCTTTGGGGATGATCCGGGGACAGCCCCACGTATTCGTCCAGGTTAAAGGTAACCACCTTGTTGAAATCCAGCAGCCCCTGGCGGTACATTTGAACCAGCCGGCTGTACATCCCTTCCGGTGTGGAACCGGTAGAAAACCCCAGCACCGAATTTTCTTTGAGAGTTATCTGGCTGGCGATGATGCTGGCTGCCTTGTTGCTTAGCCCCTCATAGTTGTCCATTACGTACACTTTTACCATAAGTTTTCCCCCTTGGCGGTCAGTTTAAGATTTGAGCAAGAATGGAAGCCAGTTCCGAAGCCAGGGAGTGCAGGGCGCTCTCCTCCGCCGGCCCTTCCACCATTACCCGCATTAAAGGTTCGGTCCCGGAGGGGCGGACCAGCACCCGCCCGTAAGGGCCGATCTGTTTGCGGACATTCTGCAGCGCCTCTTGAAATGCGGGGTTCTCTTCCCAGCCGTCCTTCCGGCTAACCCGGCAGTTTACCGTAACCTGGGGCAGCCGGGTCATCAAGGAGCGGTAGGAGGAGAGGGGCCGCCCTTCTTCCTGGAGCACTTCCGCCAGTTTTATGGCGCTCAACAGCCCGTCGCCCGTTGTGGAAAAATCGGAAAATATCAGGTGCCCGGATTGTTCGCCGCCCAGCCGGTAGCCGCCTTCCAGCATCTTCTCCAGCACATACCGGTCGCCAACGGAGGTGCGAATCACGTTCAAACCGTTTTCCTGGGCGGCAACGTCCAGCCCTCCGTTGCTCATCACCGTGGTTACAAAGGTGTTGTCCGTCAGCATCTTCTTCTTCTGCAAGTAGAGGGCGAAGATGAGCATCAACAGATCCCCGTCCACCACCTCTCCTTTTTCATCCACGGCAATGAGGCGGTCGGCGTCTCCGTCGAAGGCAAGGCCCAATTGGGCGCCTGTTTTCTTGACCACCTCCTGCAGGGCCGAAGGGTTCGTGGAGCCGCACTGGACATTAATGTTTACGCCGTTGGGGCTGTCATTCAGAACCGTTATCTTCGCTCCCAGGGCCCGGAATACTTCCGGAGCCAGCTTATAAACGGCTCCGTGCCCGCAGTCCATGGCTATGTGCATGCCGCTGAGATCGGGGGCGAGGTCTTTCAAGTAATCGGTATAAAGCTCCACGGCGCCGTTCTCTTCTCTGACCTGGCCGATGGCTCCCCCCTGGGGGCGGGGCAGCCGGTCCTCTTCGAAGTAGAGTTTTTCCAGCTCGGCCTCCAGCTCATCGGAGATCTTGTAGCCGGTGGGAGCGAATATTTTTAGCCCGTTGTCTTCGATGGGGTTGTGGGAAGCGGAGATCATGATCCCGGCAGCAGCCTCCAGCTTCCTGGTCAGAAAAGCCAGGGCCGGGGTGGAGAGAATGCCCAGGGTGCGGGCTTCCATCCCCGAGGAGCAGATGCCGGCTACCAGGGCTCCCTGCAGCATGTCTCCCGACTTGCGGGTATCTTTGCCGATAACGATAAACGAATCTTTTCCTTCTTTTTTCAAAAGATAGGCGCAAATGCGGCCTATGCGGAAAGCCATTTCCGGGCTAAGTTCCAGGTTGGCCACACCTCTAACTCCGTCGGTTCCAAATAACTTTTTCAATGGAAAGCCCCCCTACTGGTGATCGCTGGCGATGAAATGAGCGATTTATGGCACTTTATTATACTTTTATATTTTTATTTTTTATCGCATGGTTCCTGGATCTGTTTTACCTTGATCAGCTTGTGAGGCGGGTAGTAGCCCCGGGCGGTGCAGTTGGGATACAGCAGCACATTTTTGCTAAGGAGGGTTCCCGGGCTGGTGACGCTGTTGCATCCTGTCTCCACGCCGTCCCCCAGGATGGCGCCAAACTTTTTCAGCCTGGTTTCATACTTTATCCCGTTGATCTCCAGGACAACTTGAGAATCCACCAGCTTCAAGTTGGCCAGCTTGGTTCCGGCACCCAGGTTTACCCGGCCCAGAATGCTGTCTCCGATGTAGGCGAAGTGGCCGGCCTTGCTGCCGCCCAGCAGGACCGATGATTTGACTTCGGTGGCATGCCCCACCACGCAATCGTTCCCCACCAGAGTTTCGCCCCGGATGTAGGCTCCTTGGCGTATCTCCGTGTTGTCGCCGATAATGGTGGGGCCCTTGATCAGGGCGCCGGGCTCCACCACAGTGCCTTTGCCGATGTAGATCCGGTCATCCATGAGGGAAGCACCGGCAAAGATAATGCTGGCCCCCTCGAGGATGGTGCCGTTTTTTATAACCACCGGTTTTTTCCCCGTTGTATCGATGGTAAATCCTGATTCCAGGACCTTGCCGTTATCCAGGACCACGGTTTTTAATATTAGAGAGCCGCCCCGGCGCACGTCAGCCACATTGCCCCGGAGATTGGCCTCGATGTAAGGCTTTAATTTCTTCAAGGCTTCCCAGACATAGTCGATACCGTCAAAAAGGGAGGCAAAGGGATTTCCAGCAAGATCAAAAAAATCCCGGGGTTTGAGCAAATTGGCATCCTCCTTGGCGAGACCTGCTGCTTGCGACCGGGGCTTCAGGTCCTCTTTTTTTTGGGCGTGCTTTTTGCGTTTTGATCATTCAACATACTATCTTTATATTCCTGCAAAAAAATGTTTGCTACATCTTTGCTGCATTGCCATAGGATTCCCCCCACCGGGGGCTTTCCGTCCCTGTCAAACTCGCCCTACCGCCGCCTTTCTGCCGGCCCGGCCTTTCCCCTCAGGCGGCGGCCGCTTCAACACGGCCAGGCTCCCTTTCTAGGCGGGCCCAAAGTGGTCCGATCTTCTGTAAACCTGCTTCTTAACCAGCATATCATCAAAGAGGCATGTTTGTGAAGACTGGAAAGAAAGGAGCAAGTAAAAGCCGGCGATGGTTTTTGGCAAAGGATATTTGGGCTTAATGGACGAATAATTATATATTTATAAAATTATAAAAATAGACTTTACAAAGGTTTAGGAGGCGTTATGGCTTCTAAAGAGAAAAACATGGAGGCACTACGAGCGTTTTTTTGGCCCCAGACCATTGCCATAGTGGGAGCATCTTCCGATCCGCGCAAACCCGGCGGCCGCGTTGTCCAACTGCTGAAGGAGTTCTCCTTTCCCGGGGAGATAATTCCCATCAACCCCGGCCGCCGGGAGATACAGGGGCTGCCCTGCTACCCTTCCCTGGAGGAAGTAAAGGAGCGGGTTGACCTGGTCGTGGTCTCCGTGCCCGCCGCCCAGGTGCCCGGGGTGGTGAAGCAATGCGCCGCCTTGGGCCTGAAGCGGCTGGTGATCATCAGCGGGGGCTTTGGCGAGCTGGGTCGGGAAGGCCGGCTCCTGCAGGACCGCCTCCGGCAGCTGGTGCTGGAGCATGACCTGACGGTCCTGGGGCCCAATTGCGTCGGTTTTATCAATACCTTGCAGCCGGCTACCCCCAGCTTTGTTCTCTACGTTGAAGGGGAGCGCCTGCGCAGCGGCTCCGCCGCATTTATAGCCCAGAGCGGGGCGCTGGGCATGTTGGCCGTCTTCCTGGCCAGCCGGGAAAAAATGGGTTTCGCCTACGTAATCAGCACCGGGAACGAAGTGGACCTGGATTTTGCCTCCATGATCTCTTTTCTGTCCCGGGAGCCCCGGGTCAAGGCCATCGGCGGTTACCTGGAGGGGGTCAACGACGGTGACGCCTTGCGCCGGGCTTTCCGCGAGGCTGCCGCCGCCCGGAAGCCGGTCCTGATTCTTAAGGCGGGGTCGTCTTCCGAGGCGGCGGAAGCCATTCGCTCCCACACGGGAGCCATGGCCGGTTCCAGCGAGGCCTACCGGGCGGTCTTCAAGGAGGAAGGAGTGCTCTCCGCCTCCACTCTGACGGAGCTCCTCTCCATGTTCAAGGCTTTCCAGCCGGGGCGCTTGCCGCAAGGGAACCGGGTGGCGGTCTACTCCCTCTCCGGGGGCATGGGGATCCTGACCACGGAGCTCTGTCCCGAATACGGCCTGGAGATGGCCTCCTTCCATCCCGCCACCGTGGAGCAATTGCAGAGGCTGATGCCCTCCATTGCCACCGTTAGAAATCCCCTGGATGCTACGGCCGCCGTGGCTCTAAACCTGGAGGATATCAGGCGCTCCATAGAGCTAGTCCTGGAAGACCCAGGGGTGGATATCTTCATTTTTGTAACTCCTTTCTGGCGGGTCTTCGGCACCGCTGCCAGCCGCATGCTGGTGGAGGTGGCCCGCCACACCGAAAAGCCCTTCCTGGTAATCTGGCCGGCGGCGACGAAAGAGGTCAAAAACGAGCTCTATGAGAACGGAGTTCCCCTTTACGACGAGATCCGGGAGGCCGTCTTTGCCGCCGGGGCCTTATGGGAATATGCCCGTTTCCAGAAGCACAGGGAGGTTCCGGACCCCGTCGGGCCGCCGCCAGTGCCCGCTTCCGTCTCTGCTTCCGCCCGGAATAGATTGCGGGAGTGCCGGGGGCGCCTCTCCGAAGTTGCCGCCAAGGAGCTGTTGCGGTTGTACGGCATCGATACTCCCCGGGGAGCGGTGGTCCAGGAGCTGCGGGAAGCCGTGGAGGCGGCCCGGCAGATCGGCTACCCGATAGTGTTGAAAGCGGTTTCTCCCCTGCTGGCCCACAAAACCGAGGCGGGAGCGGTTTTCCTGGAGATTAAAGGCGATGAAGAGCTGAGGCGGGCCTGGGAGCAGATGGAGCACAATCTTCGGGAGAAGGTGCCGGACCTGGTTCCGGAAGGCTTTCTAGTGGAGGAGATGGTGCCGGGGGGGAGCGAACTGGTGGTGGGCATAAAAATTGATCCCGTTTTTGGGCCCCTGCTGATGCTGGGTGCCGGGGGCATCCTGGTGGAGCTAATTAAAGATATCTCCTTGCGGCCGGCTCCGGTCAGCCCGGCCCAGGTGCTGGAGATGCTGGGGGAGTTGAAAACGGGAGCCCTCTGGCGCGGGTACCGGGGCCGTTCCGGCCTAGACCTGGATTCTCTGGCGGAAGCGGTGGCCCGCTTTTCCGTTATGGGCAGCGACTTGAGGGAGGAAGTGCGGGAACTGGAGATTAACCCGCTTCTTCCCTCTCCCGACGGTCGGGCGGTAGCGGCGGACGCCTTAATATTGCTGAAGTAGCCTGGCCTACCGCTCCCTCCGGGCACGCTGGGAAGTGCCCTGGCATATAAGGAGCAGCAGCGCTCACCTGCAGGAAAACGGGGCCGCCGGCACGGGTCCGATAGCTGGACCGATGATTTAACCCTCTCCCAGGCGATCAATCCCCTGGTCCAGGTAGCTTTGGGCCAGGCTGCGGTAGGACTGGGAACTCTGAACCACCCAGGCCAAGGAGGTGCCGCCGATCTCTTTTTTTACTTGAGCCGGGATCCCGGCCGCCAGGTGGCGGGGCGGAATTTCAGTGTTATTGGTTACCACGCTTCCGGCGGCTATCATGGCCTGTTCCCCCACCCGGCAAAAATCCATCAATACCGCCCTTACGCCGATGACCGCCCCCGATTCCACCTGGCACCCGTGCAGGACGGCTCCGTGGCCCACGGTGACTCCGCTGCCGACGTGCGTTGGCGCCCCGGGGGCTACGTGGATCACCACGTTGTCCTGGATACTGCTGTTTTTCCCCACCACAATTCGGTCAAAATCGCCTCTTAAAACGGCACCGAACCAGATGCTGGCTCCTTCCTCCACCACTACGTCGCCGATGAGGGTGGCGGTAGGGGCAATAAAGGCACCCGGGGCCACCTGGGGTTTCTTCCCATTAAACTCAATCAGCATCTTTTTTTCTCTCTCCTTTTTTTATTTTGCTTGGGGTTTGTTCTGCCCAGCCCACTCCTGCTGGCAATTCCAAGTGCATCAATTTACTGTCTATTCTCTATATTTAACTTTAATTTGGATGCCGGCCCCCCAATCCCTTTTTTCCCCGGAAAAACAAGTAAAGCTAACTCGGGGGCGTATGCTGCTTTAATTCATTTCATTTATTACCTCCTGGGGACGGTTTTTTTGATTATCTATTCCGGGGGGATGGGCCTTTTTATTTGTTCAGTCATGCAACCCCGGGCCGTCTGGCCAGGTGTGCCGGTGCGTTAAGGGCAAGCCACAGTCACCGTCCCTCGGGTTCAAAAAAGTTGACAAAGTTGACGTGCCTGGCACCAAGGCAGGAGATCCGGCTTCCAACGTCTAAATGCACTAGCTAACAATTTATTTCCCCTTTGGAAAAAGGAGGGGGTGGCATGCCCCTGACAACCAACCCTCTCACTCCCTTGCCCCTGGGGGCCGTTAAGCCGACGGGATGGCTTCGGGCGACTCTATGCGCCCAGAAAGACGGCCTGACGGGGCTGCTGGATCAGGTGCCTCCCCGCCGGGGGGCGGGGGCCAATCCGGTGCGTTCGGACAGTGTCTGGCTGGGAGGAGAGGTGGGCGGTGATTTTATCCTTTGCCGCTCCGAAAGAGCCCCTTACTATGTCCGCGGCCTGGTGGCCCTGGCCTATGTCTTAAGGGACCGGAGCCTAATGGAAAAGGCCCAGGTCTGGCTGGACTACTGGTTTGCCCACCAGGGCAGCGACGGCCAGCTGCGGGCTCGCGGAGTCAGCGACTATGAATGGTGGCCGCGCATGCTGATCCTGGATGCCGTCCGCCTATATTACGAGGCTACCCGGGACCAGAGAGCCCTGGTTTTTGCCGCCCGTTATTTTAATTTCCAGCTCAAGCACCTGGCCCGGCACCCCTTTGCCAAGAACTTGAAGCCTTACCCCGACCGAGTAAGCTGGTCCGGCTACCGGGCCGGAGACAACCTGGACCTGGTGCTCTGGCTCTACCGCCATACCGGCGACCGGCAGCTTGCCAGGCTGGCGGAGGAGATCCGGCAGCAGAGTTACCCTTGGGAGGATTACTTTCTGCTAAAGGAGAGCCCCTCCTGCCACGGGGTTAACCTGGCTCACGGCTTGCGCAAGCCTGCCGTCCAGTACCAGCTCTGGCCCGGGGAGTCGCTGTTGAAGGCGACGCGGGAAGGCTTAAGGAAGACCATGGCGGCGCACGGCCAGGTGAGCGGCTCTTTCTCCGGCGATGAATATACCCACGGCCGCGGCTATACCCAGGGAACGGAACTGTGTACCATCGTCGAGTTGATGCGTACCTACGAAACCCTAATAGCCATTTTGGGGGTGGCCGGTTACGGGGATGCCCTGGAGCGTCTGGCTTACAACGCCCTGCCGGCGGCCGTGGCTCCCGACTTCCGCTCGCACCAGTATTTTTCCCAGCCGAACCAGGTCTACTGTACCCTGGGCCCCCACGGCTTCCAATCCAACAAGCTGGATCCCCCCTGGCCCGTCGGCCCCTGGTACCGCGATGCCCTGGCCTTCGGCGCTCCTTCCGGGTACCCGTGCTGCCTGTATAATTTTCACCAGGGCTGGCCCCTCTTTGCGGCCAGCATGTGGATGGCCGCCCGGGAGGGAGGGCTGGCGGCGGTGGCTTACGGCCCCTGCCGGGTGGAGACGTCTATCTACGGAAACCCGGTGGCGGTGGAGGAGAAGACGGCCTATCCTTTTGACGGCCGGATCACCCTGACCGTTTCTTGTCCGGATCCCACACCCTTCTCCTTGCTTCTGCGGATCCCCGGCTGGTGTACGCAGGCCAGGGCCCGCGTTGGGGAAGAGCACTATGAAGGCCGGAGCGGGAGCTTTTTAACTATCCACCGCACCTGGTGGGAGGGAGATACGGTGGAGTTGGAGCTGCCCATGTCTCCCAGCCTCCGCCCCTGGGACCCCGGGGTGGCGGCGGTGGAGTACGGCCCCCTGGTCTTTGCCTTCAATCCTGCCGAGCGCTGGGTGCCTGCAAGCCGGGACCCCTTCCCCACCTACGAAGTGGTGCCGGACCCGGAGAAGCCCTCCAAGCGTGGAAAGGAGTGGCGCTTTGAGACGGGTCCCTCGTGGAATTATGCTCTTCCCGCCGATGCTTCCCTGGAGATTTGCCGGCGGGACCCGGATCCCTCGGCCTTTCCCTGGACGCCGGAGGCGGCTCCCCTTTTCCTCCGCACCCATGCCCGGCGGCTTCCGGAATGGGGGCGTACGGGTGGACGGGCCGGCCTCAATGCCGGGCCGCCGCCGGTACCGCTTTCCGCCGGCGCTTCTTCCGGCGGGAGCGCCTGGGAGGAGATCTCCCTGGTTCCCTACGGCTGCGCCCGCCTGCGCATCTCCATGTTTCCCCTGCTGGAGCAGACTCCGGAGCCGGAACAGGAAGGCTCCTGATGCTGTGGTATAGTGATATATAGTGATATAATAAAGGCCGGCCGGTATGCAGAAGGGGGTGGTCGCCATTAACGACCTTAAGTTGCGCCAGTTGCTGGAACAGGTTCAGCAAGGACAGGTAAGCGTAGAGGAGGCCCTGGAGCGGCTCCGGCGCTTCCCCTATGAGGATTTGCATTTTGCCAAGGTGGACCACTATCGCCAGTTTAACAAGGGCTTCCCCGAAGTAATCTACTGCCCCGGAAAAACCACCGAACAGATTGTGGAGATCGCCCGGCGGCTGGCCGGCAGCGGGGCTGCCGTTCTGGCTACCAGGGCCGGCAGGGAAGTCTTTGAAGCCGTCTCCCGGGAGATTCCCCGGGCGGAATACTATCCCGCAGCCAGGATGGTGGTCATCCGATCCGGAGAAGATCCGGAGCCCGTAGGCAACGTAACCGTTATCTCCGCGGGCACCGCCGACCACCCCGTAGCCGAGGAAGCGGCCCTTACCGCCGAGCTCATGGGCAGCCGGGTGCACCGGCTTTTCGACGTGGGGGTGGCCGGCATTCACCGCCTCCTGGACAACTGGGAGCTGGTCATGAAAGCGCGGGTTCTGGTAGTGGTGGCGGGGATGGAGGGGGCCCTGGCCAGCGTCGTGGGAGGCCTGGCCCGCTGCCCCGTGATCGCCGTTCCTACCAGCGTGGGGTACGGGGCCAGCTTCGGAGGGCTGGCCGCCCTGCTGGCCATGCTGAACAGCTGCGCCACCGGTGTGACAGTGGTCAACATCGACAACGGCTTTGGCGCCGGGTATGCGGCGGCCTTAATCAACCGGATGGGAGAAGGGAAAGATTAGGCATGGCCGGACCGAAAATCGCCTATTTTGACTGCTACAGCGGCATTAGCGGCAACATGGTCCTGGGAGCCCTGCTGGATTGCGGGCTGGAATTGAACCGCCTTCAGGAACTGCTGGGGGGACTTAAACTCCCGGGCTACCAACTGCAGGTGGAGCCCGCCAGGAGCTACGGGCTGGCGGGGACCAGGGTGACGGTGCTGGTCCAGGAACAGGAGCGCCACCGCCATTTGCCGGAGATCCGGGAGCTCATCGACAGCTCCTCCCTCCCTGAGGCGGTCAAAGAAAAAAGCCTGGCTGTCTTTGCCGCCCTGGCCCGGGCCGAGGCGGCGGTTCACGGCATCGCGGAGGAAGAGGTCCACTTCCATGAAGTTGGCGCCGTGGACGCCATCGTCGATATTGTCGGTTCCGTTGCCGCCCTTTTTCTGCTGGGCGTGGAAGAGGTTTGCTGCTCGCCTCTTCCGGTGGGGAGCGGCATGGTCCGGTGTGCCCATGGACTCCTGCCCCTGCCGGCCCCGGCCACCCTGGAGCTGTTGAAATCCCGCCGGGTGCCGGTTTACGGCCGGGAGACGCAGGCGGAGCTGGTTACCCCCACCGGCGCCGCCCTGGCCACCGCCCTGGCCCGGGAGTTTGGCCCCCTGCCGGAAATGGCCGTAGAAGCCGTTGGCTACGGCGCCGGCAGCGCCGATCTGGGTTATCCCAACTTTCTTCGGGTGATCTTGGGCCGGGCTTCCCGGGAGCTTCCCCTTTACGAAGAGCGGGTCCAGGTTCTGGAAGCCAATATCGACGACCTCAATCCCGAGATCCTGGGCTACCTGATGGAGCAGCTCCTGGAGGCCGGAGCCCTGGATGCCTACTTTGTCCCCATCCAGATGAAAAAGAACCGGCCCGCGGTAAAGCTGACGGTGCTCTCCCCGCTCCACCTGCTCCCAGACCTGGCGAAGCTGGTCTTCCGGGAGAGCTCCACCCTGGGGGTGCGGGTGGCGGAGATGCGCAAAATTATGCGCGCCCGGCGCCATGAAGCGGTGGAGACGCCATGGGGGCCGGTCCGGGTTAAATACGTCCCGCCCCGGGAAGGCGAACCGCTGCTGGATTTCGCCCCCGAATACGAAGACTGTTTAAAGGCGGCCCGGCTTTCGGGGCTGCCCCTGAAGGAGGTTTACCGCCTGGTGGAACACCTTTTCCGCCGGCAGGTTAAAGGCGAAGAATAACGAAGGCGGGCGGCTTTTTGCTTTTGCCTGCTGCCTGCTCCTTGCCGGCGCCCTTTGTCATTTAACTGAAGCCGTTTTGGGCTGCCCCTAGGTATTTAACTGGATGAAGCCGTTTTGGCCGTCCCTAGACGGTTGTCCCAGCTTCTATCCAGCCAGCAACTAAAGCGCCCATCGCCGAGGGACCCCTCCCTCCTTTTGCTCCTTAGCGCCACCACCCCTATTTTTAAGCAATGTCTCCTTCCCATTAGCGTTTCCTCACTGATTTGCGGCCAATACCCCTCTCCGACGGTGTGGTCACCTTCTTCTTTGCTTTCGCACTATTCCCTTGCGCCAGGCTGCCGCCCTTCCAACCTGGAGCAGCTTAACTTTGCATAGGGTTAAAATTAATAGACAAATTATCAAAATATTATTGACTTATACAATATTTTGTAAATATAATAACAATAGGGAGGCGTCACATATGCAAGAACGTTCTTTACTGAACAAAGTAAGGCAGATCAATCAGATCCTGCAAAAAGGCGACCCGGCCCCGGATTTCAGAGAAGCGGTTCGGGCCTTGGGCTTGGTCGTCGGTGCGGCTGTCCTGGTGGCCGTCCCTGACGACCAGGTGGCGGGAAGTTTCTTCCCCTCGGAAGCAAGCTGCTCCTTGCTGCAGCAGTACGTGGAAAGCAGGAAGCAGCTTCCTCCCCATTATGCCGGGCCCCTGCTCACCGCTGCTGAATCCCGGTTGAATATTGAACGAACCAAAATCAAGTGCAAATTGAAGAAGGAGGAGCCTGCGGATTGCTCCCACGGCCATCCGGGCCTGGTCACGGTGCCGATTTTCGGAGGCGGGGAACGGCTGGGCACCATGCTGCTGCACCGCGCCACCGGGCAATTCTCTTTTGACGACCTGATTCTGGCGGAGATGGGTTCAACCCTGGTGGGCATGCTGTTGACCAGGGCCCGGGAGGAGAGCCGGCAGGAGGAGCAGCGCAGCAAGGATATGGCTTCCGTAGCTTTTGAAAGCCTCTCCTACTCCGAAGTTGAAGCCGTGGAAGAAGTTTTCCGCAACTTCAAAGGTGATGAGGGAGTGGTAGTGGCCAGCAAGGTGGCCGGCGAGCTGGGCATCACCCGCTCCGTTATTGTCAACGCCCTGCGCAAATTTGAAAGTGCCGGCATTATCGAGTCCCGCTCCCTGGGTATGAAAGGCACCTTCATCCGGGTAAAAAACCGCAGCGCCCTGGAGGAAGTGATTCGCTCCCTGCCCCGGCTGCGTTCCCAGAATGAAGAGTCGGAAACTCGCTTTTAAGGATTTTTTGTTGGGTTTTTCCGTAAGAATTTAAGGACTTTCCGGCGGAAAGCGGTAATGACCGATGATGGGCCAGCGGAGCAGGCAGTCCTCCTCCCTGGCCAGGCCGTTATTGTGGATGACCAGGGGTATCCCGCGGCTGTTGGTGCGATCCGAGATTACCCCGGTGTGCTGCTGCCCGTTGGGGAACCGCCAGTATACCAGGTCGCCGTGTTTCCAGGCGGGCAGGGTTTCCTCCGTTACTTCTATGGGGAGAGCCTGTCCAAAGCGCTCCAGGAAGCAGATCTGGTTTTGGGTCCGGCGGTGATCAATATTGGGATCGGGGGCGTTTAGCCCCCACAGCTGCGGGTAGAGGGAGAAGTTCTCCTTCATATCCTCGTGGATTAGCTGCTGCAGGTCGTAGCCGGCATGGCGCAAGGCGCGGATAACCACGTCCGTGCATGCTCCCCGATCCGGATCCACATCCCCGTTGGGGTAGGCGATGGCCTGGTAGGAGGCGTCATAGCGGGTCCGGTTTTTAACTTCATTTCGAGCCCCCATTAAAATTTTGTCGTAGACATCCCACTCTTGGGGATCTTTTTGTTCCACCGGCGAGGGCTCCCCGGCCCAGGGGCGGGACTGTTGAAACAGGACGAACAGTGCACCCGCC
>LFRQ01000055.1:0-14962 GCA_001512835.1 Clostridia bacterium DTU022 | reverse complement strand
ATAATGATCTTAAGTAATATTAATTCCGAATAAAGGAGCCGATTCCTGCTCCGGGCTCGTGAAGCTTAATTGACACCTTTCGGGGAAGTTGTTAGAATAGGTCTGATCATGCAAAGGGTGGAGGCCTGCCGTTGCCCGTTGAAGCTTCTTATATCTATGTATTCCTGGCCCGCATCCTCGATGTCAGTCTGTCCACTTTGCGGATCATCTACCTGACTCGGGGGAGGAGCAAACTGGCCGCCGCCATCGGTTTTGTAGAGGTAATGATTTATGTGACCGCCCTGGGGCTGGTTGTCGGCAACCTGGACAAACCGATTAATATTGTCGCCTACGGGCTTGGTTTTGCTGCGGGCACCCTGGTGGGCGGCCTGATCGAGGAGAAGATTGCGGTAGGTTACGTCACCGTCCAGGTAATTACCGTCGAGGGCTCCGAGGAACTGGAGCAAATTTTGCGGGACCGGGGCTTCGGGGTAACCTGCCTGGAGGGTTGTGGGCGCGACGGACCGCATAAAATACTGCATGTCCTGATGAAAAGGCGCCACCTCCCCGCTTTCTTGAAGCTGGTCCGGGAGCAGGACAGCCGGGCCTTTATATCCATCATTGATACCAGGAAGATCATGGGCGGTTATTTTGCCAGAATGAAAGACAAGTAGAGCCGTATAAATTAGAAGGAGGCGCCCGCTTTTGACCGTTGATGCCTGCAAGGCGATTGGAATAATCGATTCCGGGGTTGGCGGCCTGACCGTAGCCCAGGAGATTTACCGACAGCTGCCCCGGGAGAGCACCGTCTTTTTCGGGGATACAGCCCGCTTTCCCTACGGTTCCAGGAGCCCGGAGGAAGTCCGCCGCTATGTCCTGGAGATTATCGATTTCCTGGAGAGCCAGGAGATCAAGCTCCTGGTAGTGGCCTGCAATTCCGCCACCGCCGCCGGCTTGAGCCATTACCAGGAACGCTGTTCCATTCCCGTAGTCGGGGTGATCGAGCCGGGGGTAAGGGCCGCCCTGGCCTATACCCGCAACCGGCGGATCGGGGTAATCGGGACGGTGGGGACCATCAACAGTTCCGCCTATGAACGGACCCTGAAGCGCTACGATCCTTCCATAACGGTGATTAGCAAGGCCTGCCCCCTCTTTGTACTCCTGGTGGAAAATGATCTCATCGATACCCCCGAGGCGGAGCTGGTGGCCCGGGAGTATCTCTCTCCCTTCCAAGAGGCGGATATCGACACCCTGATCCTGGGCTGCACCCACTACCCGCTGATGAGCGATCTGATCCAATCGGTAGTCGGCCCCGGGGTGAAGCTGGTCAGCTCCGCCCAGGAGACGGCCCGCGAAGTCAAGGAGATCCTGACCCGCCGGAACCTCCTTTATCCCCTGGAAGACAACAAGCCCAGCCACCGCTTTTTTGTAAGCGGGAAGGCCTCCTTTTTCCAGGAGATCGGCACCAGGATTGCCGGCTTCCCCATCAAGCCGTACCAGGTCCTCCTGGACAGTTAGCTCTTTGCCCAACCGGCCGGCCGGAAGCGGCCGGTTTTTTTATGTCTAATTTGATCCCCCGGGCCATAAAGATAAATAGAACCTGTACACCCCGGCCCTGCTTGGTGCCGTGGGGAAGGAGGATTGATGGGCTTGGGCGACCGGCGCCTGAAAGCTGTTAAAGGTGTTTTTGCTCTGCTGCTGGCAGCGGTTCTGGCGACGGGCCTGGCCGGCTGCGACCTGTTTGCCCGGGGCGATCAGGGCTCTCCCGTTGATCCCGCGGAGCTGCGGTTCCCCGAGCCCCCGCCCTTGGCCCGCCCCGGCGATGCCGTGCGCCTGGGGCGGCTCTACTACCCCGATTCCCAATGGCGTTTCCTGGTCCCGGTCCAGCGCGAGATCCCTTACCAGGAGGCCATCGCCCGGGTCACCCTCCAGCAGCTGATTCCCGACTCCACCCTGCAGGAATCCTTGCAGCGCTACGGGCTGGCTTTTCCCTTGCCGGCGCAGACGGAGGTGAGGGGGATCAATATCCGCGACGGGCTGGCCCGGGTGGATTTAAACGAAATATTCCTGGACTACCCCGCCGAACGGGAAAGGCTGGTTCTCGGCAGCCTGCTGTGCACCTTGCGCCAGTTCCCCACGGTGGAGCAGGTGGAGATCGTGGTCCAGGGGGAGTATGTGAAAGAGTTTCCCGGGGGCACTCCGGGCCGCCTGCCCCTGGGGCCGGAATGCTGGATCAACCTGGAGGTGGAGTCGGAGCTGGAGGACTACCGCAATTTTACCGCCCTGGAGCTCTACTACTGCTACCTTGCGCCCGCGGGAGTCATCTTCTATGTCCCGGTAACCCGGATCATTCCCGCTACGGAGAAGGTTGTTGAGGCGCTGCTGGAAGAGCTGCTGGAAGGGCCTCCCCGGGAGAGCGGCCTCTTCAGCGAGATCCCCGCCGGGACAACGGTCCGGGGAGTCTCCCTGGAGGAGGGGCTGCTCAAGGTAGATTTTTCCCGGGAGCTTCTGGAGTACCAGGGAGGGAAAACGGGAGCGGAAAACCTGGTCAACCAGATCTTGTTGACCCTGGGGACCCTGGAAGAAGTGGAGCAGGTCCAGATCCTGGTGGAGGGGGAGGCGCCCCAATTGAAGGACGGGGTGGACCTTACCCGCCCCTTGGAGCCTCCCGCCGTCTACAACTACTTCTAAATAGTTCTCGTAACTACTTCTTGCCCGGGAAGCAGGTGGAGACCGCGGCCCGGAAGCGGCGCAGCATGGTGTCCACCATGGCTTCCGACCCGAAAACGGGTGCAGATTGCGGCCCGGAAGCGGCGCGGGCATAGCCTGCGCCGCTTCCACCCAAAAGGTGGGGGCCGCATTTCTTTTAAGCTTAAGCAGCGGGCCGCCCTACCGGGAAACGATCTCCGGTATGCCTCCCAGGGGGGCGCCTCTCCCCCAAGGGATGAAACTGCCCAGGTTGCCGGCGGCAAGCAGCCGCCGGCTTCGGCAGCTACATCTCCCTTAAGCGGCGGATCCGCTCGGCAATGGGGGGATGGGTGGAGAAGAGGACGCTTAGGCGGTCTTCAGCCCGCACCCCCAGGGAGGGGGAGACGATGTAGAGGCCCTGCAAAGGCTCGCGGTCAATGGGGCTTTGGGGCACCTGCTCCGCGGCGATCTTCTCCAGGGCGCTGGCCAGGCCCTCGGGATAGCCGGTAAATTCGGCGGCGGTGCTGTCGGCCAGAAATTCCCTTTCCCGGGAAATGGCGAAGCGCAGCAGCTGGGCAAACAGGGGGGCCAGAATGGAGAGCACCAGGACCAGGATCAGGGCCGGCACCTGGCCCTGGCCCTGCCCCTGTCCCCGGCCCCGGCTGCTGCTGCTCCGGTGCCGGGGCCCGCTCCACCAGAGGGAACGCCTCAACATTTCGGTCACAAAGATAACGGTCCCCGCCATGACGATGGCCACGGTGGCGATAAGCACATCGTAGTTATGGATATGGGCCATTTCGTGGGCGATGACCCCTTCCAGCTCCAGGCGGTTAAGCCGCTTAAGCAGCCCCCGGGTTACGGCGATCAGGGACTGCTGCGGGTTCCTGCCGGCGGCGAAGGCATTGGGCACGTCGGTTTCAATGATATAGATCCGGGGCATCGGCCTTCCCGCGGCGATGCTGAGGCCTTCCACCACGTGATAGAGGTAGGGTTCCTCTTCCTTGCTGACCGGATGGGCTCCGGCCATGGCGGCCACCACGTTTTGGCCGCCGAAGTAAGTGGTTAGCAAAACAACCACGAATACTAGCCCGGCCAGGGCGATCCCCAGCCAGGGCTCCCCCAGCCAGTAGCCTATCCCGTAGCCTAGACCCACAAAGAGCAGGCCAAATAAAAGAAAGAGCAGGATCGTGCGTCTTTTATTGGCGGCAATATGGCCGTAAACAGGGATCATTCCACTTCAACCCGCTTCTAAAATTTTACTTCCGGTGCCCTCCTGGCCTCTTCTTCCTCCACGGCGTAGTAGTCCCGGGGCAGGAATTTGAACCAGCGGGCCAGGATATTGGTGGGGAAGCGCTGAATGGCGGTGTTGTAGGCCATTACGGTGCGGTTGTAGCGCTGCCGGGCATAGGCGATCTTGCTTTCCAGGCCGGTCAACTCTTCCTGCAGCAGTAGAAAGTTCTGGTTGGCTTTCAGCTCCGGGTAGTTTTCAGACACGGCAAACAAGGTTTTCAGGGCTCCCGAAAACATATTGTCCGCGCCGGCGTTTTCCTTGACCGTTGATGCCTTCATCCAGGCGCTGCGAGCCTCGGTGATCTTTTCCAGCAGCTCCCGCTCGTGCTGCATGTATCCCTTGACGGTATTGACCAGGTTGGGAACCAGGTCGAAGCGTTTTTGAAGCAGGGTATCGATATTGGACCAGCTGGCTTCCACCATGTTGCGTTTTCCCACCAGGCTGTTGTAAGTCCCGATAACCAGCAGAACCAGAATTATAATTATCCCGGGCAGAATATAGGCTTCCATGGTAATTGGGCTACCTCCCACAGCAAATCTTGTTGCGTTTTGTGCTCATCTTCAGGAGGCCGGCGGTTTCAGGTTTGCCTCCCGCAGCGGCGCCGGTTAAATCTTTGTGCTCATCCTTTAGGGGGCTGAGGGTTCCAGGTTTATCACCTGCAGCGGCGCTTGTTGAGCTTTTCTTCAATCCTTATCCTTCTGGCATCATCCTCCAGGCGGTCATGCTTCCCGGATCCGCTCCCCCAGCGGTGCTTGTTGAGTTTATTCTCTTCCCAAATTAATATTCCTTTAATCATTATTCATATCGCCAGCGGTTATTGCCAGGAGTTATTCCGGACTAAACTTGCGGGCGCCGCCGGCCGCCTCCTCTCCCCGGAGAATTATTTCGATCTATTCCGGCCCGGCCCGGTTAACTTTCTTCCGTTGAAGCAAAATAAAGAAGCAGCCATGCTGCTGGAACATGCCGCGGGAAGAGGTGGGAGAAAACCTTGAAAAGAAAGAGCCGGCGCATTAATTTTCGTTTCTGGCAGAAGCATATGGCCATCGACCTGGGGACTACCAATACGCTGATCTATGTGCCCCGCAAAGGTGTTGTTCTGCAGGAGCCTTCCGTGGTGGCCCTGCGGGACGGGGCCGTTATCGCCGCCGGGGAGGAAGCCTACCGCATGCTGGGGCGTACTCCCGTAGGCATCAAGGCGGAACGCCCCATCCAGGGCGGGGTAATCGCCGATTTCGACCTGACCCGGAAGATGCTGCAGCATTTTATTAGCCGGGTGGTAAAGGTCTATCCCATGCTTAAGCTGCGGGCCATCGTAACCGTACCCTACGGGACTACCCAGGTGGAGCGCCGGGCCGTGCTGACCGCCGGGAAGCGGGCGGGAGTCAAGGAGACCTACTTGATCGAGGAGCCCATCGCCGCCGCCATCGGCAGCGGCCTGCCCGTGGCGGAGCCCCGGGGCAGCTTTGTGGTCAACTTCGGGGGGGGCGTTACCGAGATTGCCGCCATCTCTCTGGGGGGTATCGTTCTGGCCCAGTCTCTTAGGCAGGGCGGAGAAACCATTGACGAAACCATCATGCGCTACATTAACCGGCGCTACCGCCTGGACATCGGCTTGTCCACGGCGGAGGAGGCCAAGCGCCTGGCCGGCTATGCCACCGACCCGCCTCCGGAGCTGACTTATGTCTTCCGCGGGATCAACCTTTACTCCCGGATTCCCGATACCCTGGAGGTCAAAGCCCAGGAGATTACCGAAGCCATGGAGCCGGTGCTCAGCAACTTGGCCACGGCGATACGCCAGGTTTTTGAGCAGATTCCGCCCCAACTGGCCACCGATGTCATGAACGACGGGATCCTCCTGGCGGGAGGCGGGGCCCTGCTCAAGAACCTGGATCTCTATCTCAGCCGCCAGATAAACCTGCCGGTTTATGTGGTGGACGATCCCTTTACCTGTGCGGTCAGGGGCGCCAGCGAGGCGCTCCGCTACCTGGACCGCTTGGAACTGCAGCGGGGCTAGCCGCAACCCTTCTTCACCGTCTCGGCTTAGGAATTTATGGTATAATTGATTATACCCGGTGAGGGGCCGGCCCGGCTTGGTGCTATTTTGCCGGAGCTATTAGACGGGAGGTTTTATCGTGCGGCCAGACGGTAGAGAAAGCAATGACGAGTTAAGGCCGGTACACATAAGCAGGTCATACCTGAAATACCCGGAAGGTTCCGCCCTGATACGGATGGGGGATACCATGGTAATCTGCACCGCTACCGTGCAGGATGCGGTTCCCCCCTTCTTGAAAGGGGAGGGCAGGGGCTGGGTTACCTCCGAGTATGCCATGCTGCCCCGGGCTACGGAGGTGCGCACCCAAAGGGAATCCAGGGGCAAGATCAGCGGTCGCAGCGTGGAGATCCAGCGTTTAATCGGGCGCTCCCTTCGCTCGGTGGTGGACTTGGCAATTTTGGGAGAGAGAACCATTTGGCTGGACTGCGATGTAATACAAGCCGACGGCGGCACCCGGTCGGCGGCCATTACCGGTTCCTTTGTAGCTCTGGTCGATGCTCTTTACCATCTGAAGCGGGAGGGGGTCATTGAACGCCTCCCCATAAAGGATTACCTGGCTGCCGTCAGCGTAGGTGAAGTAGAAGGAGAACTCCGCCTGGATCTCTGTTATGCCGAGGATTCCATGGCCGGGGTGGACATGAACGTAGTGATGACCGGTTCCGGGAAGCTGGTAGAGATCCAGGGGACCGCCGAGGGGCATCCCTTTGGCCGGACCCGTCTCGACCATCTCCTGGATCTGGCCGCCCTGGGCGTGGAGATGCTGATTCACCAGCAAAAACAGGTGTTGCAGGACATTGCCGAAGAGTTGGAATACGCCATGAGTTTTTACGCCACCCCCTTTGAGGATCTGCTGGAAGAATGAGGAAGCTGGTTTTGGCCACCCGCAACCGGGGGAAAATCCGGGAGATCTCCGCTATTCTGGACCACCTGCCCCTGAAAGTGACCGGCATGGAGGAATACCCCTCCCTCCCCCCGGTGGCGGAGGAGGGATCTACTTTTGCGGAAAATGCCCAAAAAAAAGCGTTGACAGTAGCCCGGTTCAGCGGGGAGATGGCCCTGGCGGACGATTCCGGCTTGGTGGTGGATGAGCTGGGAGGGGAGCCGGGCGTCCATTCTGCTCGCTTTGCCGGTCCCGGAGCCGATGATCGGGCCAACAATGCCTTGCTTTTAAAGCGCCTGGCGGGCGTGCCGCCGGAGAAGAGACAGGCGGCTTTTCACTGTGCCATGGTGCTGGCCTTTCCCGACGGGCGCACCTTCCTGGTGGAGGAGACTTGCCGGGGCCGGATCCTGGACGCCCCCCGGGGCGAAGGGGGGTTTGGCTACGATCCCCTGTTTTTTTACGAGCCGACGGGGATGACCTTTGCCGAAATGGATCCCGCCGCCAAGAATGAGGTCAGCCATCGGGGGAAGGCCCTGCGCCGGATGGTCAAGCTTCTGGAAGAGCTGCTCTCTCGGGGGGAACTGTAGAAGGAAAGGGTAATTAATTTTATAAAGGGAAATCGCCGAAAGGGCAGCGCCTGTCAACGCACGAAAACCTTGCCCCAGGGCACCGGCTCCCGTATACAAGGTTCTTGGCAGTGTCCAGTTTTAGTAGGTGAACCGGGGTTAACAAAGAACGAGACCTCTCTCGGCCTTTTGCCGGCCGGCGTTGCCCGGCGGGAAAGGTTGTGTTACAATAACAAGGCACAGAATATGGCGGGGCGTAGCGCAGCTTGGCAGCGCACTTGGTTTGGGACCAAGGGGTCGCCGGTTCAAATCCGGCCGCCCCGACCATTTTTTTATGGGGTCTTTTTGGGGGTCAGGTCTTGAAATGTGAATTTTGAGATTGTGAGATTGGGGTCAGGTCTTGAAATGTGAATTTTGAGCCAAGACTTTGGCTCACCCTTGATACGCTGACACAACTCGTACTTATGATTCGGTATGGTTTGTATAGTTTAGAAAAAAAGCAGAAGAACTGCTCCCTTATATATAGCTGCATATTAGAATAAATCAGAAGAACCGCCCCCCTGGTATATGCCTGGCAATGGTTGCATATTAAAATTAACCGAATGAGCCGCCCCCCTTGCATTTTATTAGGCTCTCCTGTTCTCCCCTACCCTGATGAAAAACATGTCGAGTTATGTCGAATAGTCATCAGCCAGGGGAGGCAGGCTTTGACTCGCAACTGGCTTATGACAATTTTTGCACCGCTAAAATTCTCGTAATTCTAATAAAGTAAGAGATTGGGGACGTACACTTTAACTCACAGTGTTGGCAATATTTTTTATTCCAGGATATCCCTGTTTTTGTAATTATAACTGTTAACGCTGTTTTGTTGTGTTCAAAACACGACTGATAGTTTATATTTTACAATCTTTCCGCTGCCGGCCAACCTGCTGTTTTTTCTGCTTGGTTGTTTTTCTCAAATTCATCAAGATAATTTTTTTCCCCCTCGGTGTATGACTAAGCTGGTAAATTTTTTCGCCAAGGTCCCGTCATGGGGTGCCAGGTATAAATCAGGTATAAATACTATAAAAAAATAAATCCTAGTGGTTAGTTATATTTTTTTGTGCAAAACATGGTGATAAAAAATGGACAGGATAAGAGACAGCATTCTTGCCGGAGCCTTGGCCGGGTGGCTGGGAAACGTACCGAAAGAGATAATGACCTGGTCCTTTCATTTTTTGGGCTGGATTAAGTATACTTTTGTCCACATTGCCTCCGGTTTTTACTATTCTGCGGAAAACCTTGGTGCGCCTCTTAGCCTGTTAACCGGGGCGATCACCGACTGGGTTATTGCGGGAGCTTTCGGGGTTATGCTCCTCTTCATACTGCGTTACACGGGAACAGACTATGCTGTGTTTAAAGGGATGGGCTTCGGTGCCGTCTTTTATATCCTTGCTTTTGGCATCGGCATGGCCCTGGATATTTCCAGGGCCACCCTGGTGACCCCGCTGCCTGACTTCCTTCTGCTGATGGCCCATTTTGTTATCGGGGGTGTCAGCGGCTGGGCCTTAAAGCGCTATTTCAGTGAAGCAGTGAGACCAAAAGTGGAGCAGTGAAGTAGTCGGAAGCAGGGAAGCGGTTTCCCGCCGACCAGGAGGAGAACTCTAGAAACCCTCTTTTTTTTGCAAAAGCCGGTGCCGGCCGGGCCTGCCGTGTTTAAGACGGGTACGGATATACCTGGCACTGTTTTTTTGTGTCTGCCTTTTGCCTCTACGGCTCAGGCTCAGGGGTCAACGGCCAGCGAAAATGTCACCAAAAAAAGCTTGATCTGGACTGAGAAATGTTACCCCTTTCAGACCGCTGCTGGGCAGCAATTTCCCGGGCCGATACCACCGGCCCAGGCTCAGGTTGACCGGGCTCCCGGAGTTAATTAAAATAGGGTAGGAGTAATTATGCAAGCATTGCCGAAATTGTTAAAGAAAGGGTGAGGGCCATTCTCAAGGAGCAGCTCAGCAGCGACCCCAACTGGTGGAAGAAGGCTGTTTTTTACCAGATCTATCCCCGCAGTTTCAAGGACAGCAACGGAGACGGGATCGGGGATCTCCCGGGCATTATTGAAAAGCTGGACTATTTGAACGGCACCCCCGATTCTCTCGGCATTGACGCCATCTGGTTCAACCCCTTCTTTGTCAGTCCGGATAAGGATCACGGCTACGACGTTGCCGATTACTGTGACATAGACCCGCGGTTCGGCACCCTGGAGGATTTCGACCGGCTGGTGGAAGAATGCCATAAGCGGGGAATCAGGGTAATGCTGGACCTGGTGGTCAACCATACCTCGGACCGGCACCCCTGGTTTCAACAATCCCGTTCTTCCAGGGACAACCCCTACCGGGACTGGTACATCTGGCGGGACGGGCGGGATGGCGGCAAACGCCCCCCCAACAACTGGAAGAGCCATTTTTCCGGCCCGGCCTGGACCTGGGACGAAAAGACCGGTCAGTACTACCTGCACTCATTTTTAAAAGAGCAGCCCGATTTAAACTGGTTCAACCCGGAGGTCAGGAAAGCCATTTATCAAGTGGTCCGTTTCTGGCTGGAACGCGGTGCCGACGGCTTCCGCCTGGACGTGGCCCACGCCTACTGCAAGGACCAACAGTTCCGGGACAACCCCCCTTATCATCAGCGCTTGAAGCTGAAAGGGACGGTTCCTCTCCGAGAGCGTTCCCTGGAGATGGTTATGCTCAACATCCTGGGCGCACCAAAATATCACCTCCCGGAAACCCACCAGATCCTGAGGGAGATTCGCAATATTCTTAACGAATACCCGGCCAAGACCAGCATTGGCGAAATCCAGTGCGACGACCCGGCGGTGGTGGCTTCCTATTACGGCCAAAACAACGATGAGCTGCACATGAATTTTTACTTTGATCTCACCAACTGCCATAAATGGAAGGCCGCAGCTTTTCGCCGGTACGTGGACCGCTGGGAGAAGATTTTGCCGGAGTGGGCCTGGCCGGCTTACACCTTCAGCAACCACGACGTGGTCAGAGCCATCAGCCGCTTCGGCAAGGGAGAGCAGGCGGACCGGCGGGCCCGGCTGCTGGCCTTGATGCTGCTGACCCTGCGCTGCACTCCTTTTATCTATTACGGGGAAGAGATCGGCATGAAGTTTTTGTCCCTGCCCAAGAAACTGCGCCAGGACCCCGTAGGTTTAAGGTGGTATCCTTTTCATCCCGGCCGGGACGGGTCGCGCACTCCCATGCAGTGGAACCGGAGCCGAAATGCCGGGTTTTCTCCGGGGGAACCCTGGCTCCCCCTGGGTCCGGAGTGGGAAAAGCGCAACGTGGAAGTTCAGGAACAGGACCCGGCCTCCCTGTTGAATTTTTACAAGAGCGCCATTCGCCTGCGCAAGAGCAGCCCCGCCCTTCAGGAAGGCAGCTACCGGAGCGTAGCGGAGGGCATGCCGGAATCCTGCTATGTCTATCTTCGCGAGGGGGAAGATCAAAAAATGATCGTGGCCCTGAACTTCGGCTCCGGCTCCGTAAAGCTGGATCTCTCCCCCTGGCCCGGCGCAAAGCAGCTGCTTCTTTCCACGGATCACCGGAGAGGGGAGGAGACGCTGAAGGGCACCCTGGAGCTGGGTCCCGAAGAGGGATGCGTGCTGCAGCTGGAGCGTTGACCGTTTAATTATGCGTTGAATCCCATTTGAACCACTGGCAAGGGAGCGGAGAGAACTTGACGGAAGAGATTAAAACGGTGAACCAGGCCTTGTCCGAAAGCGATTCCAAGAATCAAATTTTGCGCCGCTGCCTCCTGTGGGGCTTGGTCCTTATTGTGCTGCTGGCCCTGCTGTTCCTGGCCATTAAGTTCATCGAGCAGCAGGGCCAAGGGGACAGCCAATCTTATGCGGCGGCGGAGGCGCTGGCCGGCCGGTTAATCGAAAGCGGAATTATTCCCGCCCAAATTGATTACCAGGACCCGGTGTTGACGGAAAGCCGCACCATTATTATTACCCAGGAAATTAACGAGAAAGTAGCCGGGGAGATATGCAGCAAATTAATCTACCTGGATCGCCTGGATCCCAAGGAACCTATCAATTTAGTTATAAAGACCGGGGGAGGGGCTGTCGACGATGCCCTCCTGGTTTGCGATGTCATGGCCATGATCGAAGCCCCGGTGGACACCTGGAGCGCCGGCATTACCTCTTTCCCGGGGACGCTGATCCTGGCTGCCGGCACCGGGGTGCGCCGGGCGCTGCCCAATTCCCTGATCGTGGTTGAAGTTCAGGCAGAAAGCTCCGGCGACGGCGGGCTGCCCTTTCAAGATAAATACTGGCAGCGCATGAAAAAGTTCTGGCGGTTGCATGCCCGCTTCCCCGAGGACACTATTTCCTTGGACCAGGAAGGGGAATATACTTTAACGCCGGAGGAGGCTTTGAATTGCGGATTGATTGACGAGATAAGCAGCCGCCAGCCGGAGCACTTCCAGGAGCAGGCATAAAGTAAGGGCAAGCATGGGCAAGTTTTTCGTTTGGATGGATGAGCTAAGGGCCGATGAGCTAAGAGGAAGTGTACAATTTTCGCAGGCAAATAGGGGCGCAAATAGGGGCAGCGATATTTTTGCTAGGCCAATAGGACGCTAGCTTTACATTTTTTCTGGAACCCTATATAATATGTAATGCGCAGCGACTCGGCTGTGCGCTCTACTGTGCGGGTGTAGCTCAATGGTAGAGCCCTAGCCTTCCAAGCTAGTAGCGTGGGTTCGATTCCCATCACCCGCTCCAAATTCAGACCATGTCGCCACGACATGGTTTATTTATGCCCATAAGCGCGAAGCTGCGACCCCTGCCGTTGTCGCGGCAAATGGCCGCAAGCCGCGAGCACCATCGACCGCCACATGGTTCCTTTATAATTCATTTACTGATATTTATCGTGGAGAGGTAGCGATCTCCCCGGTCGGGAGAGAGGACCACCACCAATCCTTCCTCCAGTTCCCGGGCCAGGTTGAGGGCGGCAAAAAGGGCGGCGCCGGTGCTGTAGCCGGCGAAGATCCCCTCCNNAAGATCCCCTCCCGTTTGGCCAGAAGCTCCACGGTGTTGAAGGCGTCGGCGTCGGCCACCCGGACCACCCGATTCAAGAGGGAAGGGTTGTAGATCTTGGGGATGATGGCCTCCTCCATGTTTTTCAGTCCCTGGAGCTTGTGACCCGGGAAGGGTTCCACGCCGATGATATTGACGGCGGGGTTTAGTTCTCTCAGCTTTTGGGAGACGCCCATCAAGGTTCCCGTGGTCCCCATCCCGGCCACAAAGTGGGTCACCCTCCCTTCCGTCTGTTCCCATATCTCGGGAGCGGTGGTTTCATAGTGGGCGCGCACGTTGTCCCAATTGTCGAACTGGTTGGGCATGTAGTAGATCTCCGGATGGGCCTCACAGAGGGCCCGGGCCTTCTCGATGGCCCCGTCAGTCCCTTTCTCCGCGGGGGTGAGGATCACTTCGGCGCCCATGGCCTTAAGGATGCTCCTGCGCTCCAGGCTCATATTTTCCGGCATGGTTACCACCAGGCGGTAGCCTTTATAAGCGGCGACCAGGGCCAGCCCGATCCCCGTATTGCCGCTGGTGGGCTCGATAATGGTCCGCCCGCGAACAAGTTCGCCTCTCTTTTCGGCCCCTTCGATCATATATTTGGCCACCCGGTCCTTGACACTGCCTGCCGGGTTGTTTCCCTCCAGCTTTAGGGCGAGGGTTACTTTGGGAGGGAGCTGGAAGTGGTTTAAACGGACCAGGGGCGTATTCCCGATAGTCTCCAGGATGTTTTTTTTCATGCCAGGCCTCCTAGACGGTTTAAAGGTTAAGCGGTTAAAGGGCTTCGGTTTCTTCCCGGAGTTCGTTTCTAAAGGCGCTAATTTATCATATTCTTCAGCGGTGCAATTACTTCCTGTCTTTATTTTTCTTTAAAGAGGGCGGCCAGTTAAAAAAAAGGCCATTCCTCCGGTCTGCCCGTTCCGGGGATGGCCGCAAAGTCAGTTCGTTACCCTGGTGAATTGTTATTTGATTTTGCAGGTCCAGTTCCAGCCGCTGTTGTTGTCCCAATTGTTAGCGCTGTCCTTGAAGCAGAAGTTCATTTCGCGGGTGCCTTGGATTTTGGTGGTGCAGACAAAATTGCCCTGGGGGGTGCGCTCCATCTGCTGGTAGCAGGGGTTTTTCCACCCGTCAAAGCCGTAATGCAGCCAGACTCTATCCGCACCGCTTTCCTTGAGCAGGCCGCGATACTCCAGCCGGACAGTGTCACCCCGGGAGGGGGTTCCCGGTTCCAGGGAGATACGGTGGTCCAAGTGCATCTTAACACCTCCTGTGCCTGTATTGACGATGGACTTTCTATATTTTTTTCTTTTTGCCGGGGATTATGTTTGAAATAGCAGGAAAACTGGAGAACCCTGCTTCAGGGGCCGGTGGTGCAAATCCAGGGCTTGAAAAATGCCAAGAGCTGTCCGCAAGGGACAGCCCCAAAAATTTTTCTTTTGGCGGCGGTGCCGGTGCCCGGCAGCTGCCGCTGCCCGGCCCGCAGCACCTAGACATGGAAGTCCTGGAGAGCCCGCACCTCCAGGTTTCTTTTTTTCAGTATCTCAATGCCGTTTACGCTGGCCTGGGCCCCCGAGATGGTGGTAATCAGGGTGATCCCGTGGGTGACGGCGTAGCTGCGGATGGTGCGCAGGTCCTTGCTGGTCTTGCTGCCGCTGGTGGTGTTGATGATCAACTGGATCTGGCCGTTTTTGATCAGGTCGATGACGTGGGGGCGGCCTTCGTGCACCTTGTGCACTTCCGTTACCTCCAGGTCGTTCTGGCGCAGGGCCCGCGCCGTTCCCCGGGTGGCCACCAGCTTGAAGCCCAGGTCCGCCAGGCGCTTGGCCAGGAGGACGGCCGCCCGCTTGTCCTGGTTGCGCACGCTGATAAAGGCGGTTCCCCCCAGGGGCAGGTGCTGGTTGGCGGCCAACTGGGATTTGGCAAAGGCCATGCCGTAGCTGTAATCGATGCCCATAACCTCGCCCGTGGATTTCATCTCCGGCCCCAGGACGGCGTCAACGCCGGGGAAGCGGTTGAAGGGGAAGACCGATTCTTTTACCGCAAAATGGTTGACCTGCCTTTCCTCGGTAAAGCCCAGTTCTTTCAGGCTCCGGCCCATGATTACCCCCGTGGCGATCTTGGCCAGGGGGGCGCCGATGGCCTTGCTGACAAAGGGAACGGTGCGGGAGGCCCGGGGATTTACCTCCAGGACGTAGATGACGTCATTCCGGATGGCATACTGGACGTTCATCAGCCCCCGCACTTTCAGCTCCAGGGCCAGGGCCCGGGTGTAGTTCTTGATCCGCTCCAACTGCTCTTCGCTGAGGGTGTGGGGCGGGAGCACCGAAGCGCTGTCTCCCGAGTGTACGCCCGCCTCTTCGATATGCTCCATGATCCCGCCGATGACGACGGTCTCCCCGTCGGCGACGGCATCCACGTCCACCTCGATGGCGTCCTCCAGGAA
>LFRQ01000125.1 GCA_001512835.1 Clostridia bacterium DTU022 | reverse complement strand
TTTTAAGGTGTAAACTGGAGAGTTTGATCCTGGCTCAGGACGAACGCTGGCGGCGTGCCTAACACATGCAAGTCGAGCGGTCCGGCACTTAACCTTTTAGGTTGGGTGCTGGATAGCGGCGAACGGGTGAGTAACGCGTGGGTGACCTGCCCGGGAGACCGGGATAACAGCTCGAAAGGGCTGCTAATACCGGATGATATCTTTTGGCTGCGGCCAAGGGATCAAAGCGTTTTAGCGCTCTCGGATGGGCCCGCGTCCCATTAGCTAGTTGGTGGGGTAATGGCCTACCAAGGCGACGATGGGTAGCCGGTCTGAGAGGATGGTCGGCCACACTGGGACTGAGACACGGCCCAGACTCCTACGGGAGGCAGCAGTGGGGAATTTTGCGCAATGGGGGCAACCCTGACGCAGCGACGCCGCGTGGGTGATGAAGGCCTTCGGGTTGTAAAGCCCTGTTGGGGGGGAAGATAATGACGGTACCCCCTGAGGAAGCCCCGGCTAACTACGTGCCAGCAGCCGCGGTAAGACGTAGGGGGCGAGCGTTGTC
>LFRQ01000012.1 GCA_001512835.1 Clostridia bacterium DTU022 | reverse complement strand
TTTAGGGCCCGGAGCAGTTCCTCCACGGAGCGGTTGTTTACCATGCCGTCCAAGTAAAAGATGGCTGCCGGAACTTTTTCCGGGCCGCACAAGAAGCGGACCTGGTTCAGGTCCATGCTGCTCCCCAGGGCTTCCTGGACCAGCCCGATATTTTTCTCCAGGCTGCTGCTGAGGGATATTTTGCTGACCAGCTTTTCCCGCTCCGGCAGATCCAGGAGATCGGAGGCCAGCTCCACCTCCAGCGGGCGGGGCCGCAGACGCCTCCAAAACCGGCTCCAAAAAGACATATAAATACCTCCGGATGTTCTATGTTTAAAGCATTAAAGTAGGCGTTGCTATTTTTTCCGTTTTCGGAAGCAATAATACAGCCTTGCCTAATCCTGAGCGGAAAACCAGCGGAAAACATGAGGCTGCCCGGACAGCCGGCCCCTGCCGGCTCGGGAACAGAGGAGCGGGAGCCGGGAGACCATGGCGGCCTGTTCGCTGCATATCTTTGCCTATTTTGCTGCTTATTTGATTGCATTGGCGCAAACCGGGCCGCACTCTTGAAGAAAAATGGGCTGGAATTGCCCCGCACAATTACGGGAGCCGCCATGTTTAAGGTAAAAATAGTGCTGGTATGGAGGGATTTTTTATGGGGCCGTCAATGTTGCCTATTTTTACTACATTTGGTATATTACTAGGCAAAACCATGGACAGCTATACCCCTGGGCAAAACCCGCCGGCAGCAAACCACCGTCACCCCATGGTAAAAGAAGGCGCAGTTGAATAGTTTTGTTGAAAATCCATAAATCTTTTCCGCCGGCGCAGTTTTGAAGACAATGCCGGGGAAAAGGAGGAAAAATAGCCGTTCCTGCCGCTCGGAGCAGAACAGATTATAATTCCTGGAAAGAGAGGTTAAATGGAAGATGCCAAAGTTAACTTTTCTTGGCCACGCCTGCTTCCTCCTAGAAGAGGAAGGGGAGAGCACCCTTATCTTTGACCCCTTTTTAAGTGCAAATCCCCAGGCGGCCCTGAAGGCGGAGCAGGTTAAAGCAGATTACATCTTGGTTTCTCACGCGCATCACGATCACCTGGGCGACGCCTATACCGTAGCCAAAAACAACGGGGCGACCATAATCTCCACCGCCGAGATCGCCGGAGCAGCCCAGGGCGAAGGCTGCCAGGCCCATGCCCTGCATATCGGGGGGAAATACAGCTTCCCCTTCGGCTGGGTAAAGCTGACCCCGGCCTTCCACGGCTCCGGCATCCCCGGCGGGCATGCCTGCGGATTCGTGGTGCACTATGCCGGCAAAAATCTTTACTTTGCCGGTGACACCGGCCTTTTCGGGGACATGAAGCTGATCGGCGAACTTACCCCCCTGGACCTGGCTTTGCTGCCCATCGGAGACAACTTCACCATGGGGATCGACGACGCCGTAATGGCCGCTTCTTTTCTCAAGGCGCCCCGGGTCGTGCCTTACCATTACAACACCTGGCCGGTAATTAAAGCCAACCCGGAAGAATTTAAGAAGAAGGTTGAAGAGAAAACGGGAGCACAATGCACCATTCTCGCTCCCGGAGAAAGCATCCGCTATTAGCCGAGCCGGAGGCGGAGAGCAGCCGGCCGCCGGGAGGCTGGTCCCGGCCGAAAGGAGAACCTTGCCTTAGCCGGCTCTGAACAAGAGCCGGCTGCGGGAGCAGGAGGCTATTTCATTCGAAAAGGCGGCCCTGCCTAATCAGCCAAAAGTTGCCGTTTGCCGGGACTCTCCGGCAGAAAGGGAGCTCAAGCTGCCAGCCGGAACTGGCAGTTCGCCGGCATTCTGTCCCGGCAGAAACAAAGAACATTGCCTATTTGTTAGCCGAATCTTAACAGTAGCTGCCGCCAAAAGGCAGTTTCAGCAAAAAGGGAGCATTGCCTTTACTAGCCGGATCTTAACAGGGCAGGTCGTCGGGACTGCCCCGCCCCAAAAGAGAGCATTGTCTGTAGCCGGATCTAAACGGGCCTGGCCCTGGTGGCCGGGCCCGTTTACTATTGGAACAGCCGGAGGCGGAATATTTATATTATGCACCTGGACCCCGGTGGGCAGCCCGTTGCCATTTCCCGCGCCGCCGCCAGGGAAGAACCGTACAAGCCGCCCTTTCCGGCCGGAAAGGGCCGGCCCTGTTAACTAAATCCGGCTCGACACCGGTGTCCGGGTGTCCTGCCCGCCTGATTTCCCCGGCAAGGTCCGCCGTTAACCAAATACGAATCGACACCGGCACCTGGGCGGGGTTGGCGGCGGCTCCGTCTGCCGCTCCCTCCCCGCCCGCGGCGACGCGGTGGACTGGAGGGGAAGCCGGCCGGCCGCTCAACAGCCCTCCGGCATAAGATCGGCAAAGAGGCGCAGGTAATTCAGGACATTGATGGTGATGAGGAAATGGCGGCGCACCTTCTCCTTCCCGGCGGCAGCAAAGTCATGGAGCAGGCTGGGGTTCCGCAGCAGGTTCAATACCCGGTCGGCACACTCTTCCACGGTTTCCACCAGGTAGCCGTTAACGCCGTCTTCGATCTGCAGCTTTATTCCCCCCACCTTGCCCCCGATAACCGGAGTCCCCTTCCAGAGACCCTCGGCCACGGTCAGCCCAAAACCTTCCCGAAGGGATTTCTGCAGAAGTATTTCCGACGCCGTCTGGAAAGCGTTGACCTCCAGATCGGAGATGCCGTTAAAGTTGGTGACCACTTTGATGTCGTAATCTTCCCCGGCCCGCCGCAAGGTATAGTAGAGATAGTCCCAGCCCTCGGGGTCATCCGTAGCCATGGACCCCACCAGGGCCAACTGCACGCTGGGGAAATCTTTTTTAACAATTTTGTAGGCCTCGATTACCCCCAGGGGATCTTTCCAGGGATCAAAACGGGATACCTGGGTAATTAGAGGGCGGTTGGTGTCAACGCCAAAGCGGGCCACAATTTTCCTGGCTTCTTCCGGGTCCAGGAGAATGTTTTTCCTGCTCAAAGGATCGATGGAGGGGGTAATAAAGGTCAGCCGGTTCAGCCGGCTGCCCTCCTTAACAAAATCGGGCATGGTAAAGATAGTGGCGTCATACTGCCGGATATACTGGCAAATAAAATCCCAGCATTCCTCGTTGGGGGTGGAGGTGTCGATGTGACAGCGCCAGATCCATTTTGTTCTCCCCAGGTCCTGGCGGTAATGGATCAAGGCCGCCGGCTGAGGATCGTGAACCACCACCAGGTCGTAGTCCCAGTTGGCCATAGTGGCGGCGTTGGCCCGGTTGTATTGATCGAATATCTCCACCTCCTGGGGGGTCATGCTCCCCTCCTGGCCTTGAAGCCGGTTGTGCAAGACCTTGGTTACCTGGTAAAATTCCAGCGAACCCTCAAAGACCCACCAGTCCAGGTGGATCCCCAGATCCTTTATTAACGGAACCAGGGAATGCAGCTTCTCCGCCACCCCGCCTCCGAAGGTTGTGGCATTGATCATGGCCACCTTCTTCCCCTGCAGACGGGCGGCCAGCTCTTCTATCTCTTCTCTGACCGGTGGATCCAAAAAGGGAAGATAATCAGCAAACCGCTTCTGCTTCACCGTTACCAGTTCCATTGTGCAGCTCCTTTGCCGGGGTATCCGGTACTTCCCTGCTTAGTTTATTCCATTTTGAATTGGGGAATGTAAGCGGGTTATATTATGATTATGAATGGATTTGTGCCGAGATTTGGGCCCCAAATTGTCGATCCGGGGAAAAAGGCGGTTCGCTTCACCGTCCCCTCCTTCTACCACCAGCCGGTTCGCCTGCTGCTCCGGCTAGGAGAGCAGGTTAAGGAGATCCCTATGGAAGAAGAAAACAGAAACATCTACAGCGCTACCGTGGTGGGGTTGGGAACGGACCTGTACTACAAATATGCCCTGGGCGAAAAAGGGGCTTTCCCGGATCCCTACGCCCACTATCTTCCCGAAGGGGTCCACGGCTATGCCCAGGTTGTGGATCATGACGCCTTTGCCTGGAGCGACCAGGGCTGGCCCGGCCTCAACCTGGAGGAGGCAATCATCTACGAGCTGCACCTGGGGACTTTCACCGAGGAGGGCACCTTCCGGGCGGCGGCGGAGAAGCTGGATTACCTGCTGGAACTGGGCGTCAATACCGTGGAGATCATGCCCGTTACCCAGACGCCCGGCCGCTGGAACTGGGGCTACGACGGGGTAGGCCTCTACAGCGTCAACCACAATTACGGCACCCCGGAAGATTTTAAAGCGCTGGTGGACCGCTGCCACCGCAAGGGCCTGGCCGTGATCCTGGACGTGGTCTACAACCACATTGGGCCCGAGGGGAACTACCTCCCCCTTTTCGGCCCCTATTTTACCGACAGGTACGAAACCCCCTGGGGCGCCGCCGTGAACTATGACGACGGCGGCTGCGAAATCGTGCGCGCCATGGTCCTGGACAACGTCCGCTACTGGCTGGAGCTCTACCACCTGGACGGGCTGCGCCTGGACGCCGTGCACGCCATCAAGGACCGGAGCCGGCGGCATATCCTGCAGGAGATCGCCGCCGCCGTGCGCCGGGTGGAGAAGGAGCTGCAGCGCAAAATCGCCGTCATTGCCGAAACGGACGAAAATGATGTCCGGGTAATCAACCCTCCCGAGGCGGGGGGATACGGGATGGACGCCCAGTGGATGGACGATTTCCATCATACCGTGCATACCACGCTGACGGGCGAGAAGAAGGGCTACTATGGCGACTATCCCGGAATCGACGGCCTGGAGAAGGTATTTAAAAATTACCTCTATACCGGGGAATACTCCAAGTTCTGGAAGAAAAAGCGGGGCACCGACGGATCCAAAAACCCGGGCAAGCAGTTCATCGTGGCCATCCAGACCCACGACCAGGTCGGCAACCGGGGCGGGGGAGAGCGGCTCTCCCACCTGGTCCGGAGGCCGCACCTCAAGGCGGCGGCAGGGCTGCTTCTGGTCAGCCCGTACATCCCCATGCTCTTCATGGGGGAAGAATATGCGGAAGAGAGGCCCTTTCTCTTTTTTACCGACTTCCTGGACCCGGAATTAAAAAAAGCGGTAAGCGAAGGGCGGAGAAAGGAGTTTGCCGACTTTGGCTGGGACCGCATCCCGGACCCGGAAGACGACGAGACCTTTTACCGCTCCCGGCTTACTCCCCGGGAACAGTGGAAGCCTTACCAGCACCAGATCTTTGCCTTTTACCGGGACCTGATCGCCCTGCGGAAAAATCACCCGGCTCTGAAGAAGCCGGACCGGGAGAAGCTGGAGATCCAGGTGCTCCGGGATCGGAAGCTGGTCACCGTCAGGCGCCGTTCCGAAGGAGGAGAGACGGTTGCGGCCCTGGTTAACCTGGGAGAGGAGGAGGTCGGTACTCCTCCCGTGAAAGGGAGCGTCATCTTTAATTCGGAAGCGAAAGAGTACGGGGGCAGCGGCCATCCGGGCTTTCCTACTTTGGTCCCCGGCCAGTTTATCTTGATCGAAGAATAAGCCGCCGGCGGCCGGGGTTGCAAAAAGGGGCGGTTCTTGTTTTGCATTATTACAAAAGAGACGGGCCTCAATATAAAGCGCTCTACAAAAAATAAAGAGAGAGACAGATAATAAGTGATAAAAGCTGTGGTTTCTGTTAATAAAGACTGGCATAAATAGCCGTCTCGATCACGAGACCAGAGCAAAACAGGCAGCTTTTTTCTACCTACTAGCTGCATTTTCCCTAGGCCTTTTCCATACTTTCCCGGTACCCATTTTCCCTAGACTTTTCTATGCTTTCCCGGTACCCATTTTTCCTTGGCTTTTCCATACTTTCCCGGTACCATTCCAAGCTTTTTGGTGCCTTTTCTATATTTTGCCCTGAACCTTTTCCCCGCTCTTCTTTTAAGGAAGGGTTACCCGAGCAAAGGGGGGCCCTGCTTCCCGCTGGGAGTCAAGCCCTTCGAAGTAGGCCTTTATCTGCTGGTCGCTCATGGAGTCGATGCGCCGGATCATCTCCGGGAACTGGGGGGGATAGAGGCCATACAGGTAGTCATACATCCGTTCCACCATGTAGTCCACGTCCGGCACCTGCCCCCATATTTTTTGAATATGCTCCGTGGCCATAAAGAGGGCCTGGCAGTAGCCCATCATCAGGGTAAGGATCTGCTTGGTCTTGGAAAACAGGGTCAGGTTCTCCCGCTCGCTTACCGAGTAGAGCTCTTTGACCTTCTCCACGGCGGTCTGCTTCCATTGTTGAGCCGCCTCCACCTCCCGGAAGGCTTCCGAGAAATCGCCCCCCTTCTCGGCCATGTACTTCTCCATCCCGAAGCGCAGGTAGGCCAGGCGGTTGTCCACAAAAACCTGGAGCGTCTCCACCAGCCCCACCAGGCTGCGGGGATCCAGGCGCAGGTTCTCGCTCCTAAAGAGCAGAGTTTCCGGGTATTCTTCCATCATCCTTAATAGGACGGAGCAGAGCAGGAAGCCGTCCAGGCAGGGGCGCTTCTGGCGTCCTTCGGTAGGCCTCCATCCCCAGTTGCAGGCCCTCTTCATCAACCGCAAGTACATTAGCGCCTGAGTGTCCAAATCCTCCTGGGCCAGGTCGTATCCCGTTTTGCCAAGCCGCTCGCTGTGAGAGGAGATGTTGACCTGGATGTTAAAGTGTTCTAGCAGGGCATCAAAGATGCCGCAGAAATATTTGCCGTTGTTCCAGAATACGTGGGGGTTGCGGTAGAGGCCGGTCTTCTCCGTATCGTAGCCGTTCACCCCCGTCACCCCCAGGGGCGGGTAGTGGCCGTCGGCCCTTAGTACCAGGCGCACTTCGGGAGCCCAGCTGATCTCCTCGAAGTAGAGCTCGGGCAGGTTCTCCAGACCCTCCTCCAGCAGGACCCGGTCAATGTACTGGTCGGGGGTAACAAAATGAATCCGGTACAGGTCCCGGTCCTCCTCCAGGATCTCCCGCCAGGACTTGGCGAGAATTTCGATGGCGATATCGCCAAAATCCATCAGTTCCAGGTCCTGGATGTAAACCAGCACGGCATCGGGGGGAGCCTGGTTAAGCTCCTGCCGCAGCACCGCCTTGTACAGCTCCACCCCTTCCTCCATGGAGATGGGGTAGGTCTCCAGGCTGCCGGTCAGGTATTCGTTGAAAAAGACGGGGTAATCCCCCAGCCGATAACCCTGGTCCTTTACCGCCTCCCGCTTCATCCTGGTGATGGGGCGCCATATTTCCTGGGAAATAGGGAAATTTCGCGGGAAAGCCAGCAAGGTTCCCAGCCCGGTGCGCAGCAGGAACGGCTTGTAAACGTAATCTCCTTTTCCCTTCACCTGGTAGGGGACTTTCCCTTCCTCCAGGTGGGGAAAGATCACGTAATCTATGTTGGCCCGGACAATGGCCTCCAGCTTTTTCCGGCTATAGCTGCCTTCCGCCGAGAAAAGCCCCTTATACTTGGGGTGCGGAACCTCCATGTAATTATGCAGGTACTGCATGTTCCAGATAATCTCCTGGGTAAGCTCCTCCTCCCGGAGCAGGGAGACATGGGTATGGTGAGCATGGCCGTAGATAGGGAAAAGTCGCCCTCTCTGAAAGGCGGCTTTCAGGTTGTCAAAAATTTCAGGGATCACCTGGTTAATCTGCTGCAAAAGCTCGTTGCTGTATTCTACACAGATGGGTGCCTCCAGCAGGTCTCCCAGCTGCACTCCCAGGGTATAGACATCCCGGTCCTCCTCTTTGCGTTTCTTGATGTAGTTCTGGTCCAGGATGGTCTCTTTCATGGGGTTGCCCTCTTGCAAGTAGGAGAGCAGCTTCTCCGGGAGATCCCAGAGCAGTTCATGCCCGTGAAAAGCCAAGATCACATATATATCTTTCATCTCTTTCGCTCCTTTTCTCCCTTCCTGGCGCCTAGCAAAGGCAAAGCAAAGTTGCGGCTAGTTGTGGCTAAGCGAAAAACGGCGGGGACTGCCCCTCGGCCGCTACTGCCCGCCGGCAGGCCTGCCCTTGCTTTCCCTTTTAATACCGGCAGTTGTCCCTTTGACTTTGATCTAAACAGTTGTCCCCTCGGCAAAGATTATTGCAAGTGCTAGTAGTTTCTCTCCGTCGGCGGGCAAACATGCGCCCGGGGCGGGCGGAGCCAGGAGAATAAAATCCCCGCCTGCGCGGAAAACTTAACCACTGCCCAAACTGTTCTTTCTTAAGGGAAAATTTAACCGTTGTCCAACTGATATTGAAGGGAAACTTAAACCTCTGCCAAACTTTTTTTAAATGTTAATCCGGTAAAATGGGACCTTTGAGGAGATGCCGGCTGGGGACGATGCCGGCTTTAGCCGATGCCCTCAAGCGGCGGGCCGTCCCTCCTTGACGTTCCCGCCCGGCTGGGTTAATTTAGATACAAGGTACAAGCAGCCGGCATATTCAATTATATTTTTCGGGAGGCAATAAAATGTACTGGGAAGAACGAGGACCGCAGAATACCGACGCCACCATTGAACTGGCCTTAAAAAGAGCCGAGGAACTGGGCATCAAGTATATCGTCGTTGCTTCCAACACCGGGGCCACCGCCCGGAAGCTGCTGGGGCGAGGCCGGGAAATCATCTGTGTAACCCATCACGTGGGATTCGCGGAACCGGGAGTTGACGAAATGGAGGCGGCAACAAGGCAGGAGTTGCAGGAGCAGGGGGTCAAGATCCTGACCACCACCCACCTGCTGGCCGGAGTTGACCGCTCTCTTCGCTTCAAGTTCCAGGGGGCTTACCCGGCGGAAATTATCGCCTCCGCCCTGAGAATGCTGGGCCAGGGGCTCAAGGTGGCCGTGGAGATCAGCGTCATGGCCCTGGATGCCGGGCTTATTCCCTACGGAGAAGAGATCATCGCCCTGGGCGGCAGCGGAAGAGGAGCCGATACCGCCGCGGTCATCCTCCCCGCCCACTCCCATTACTTCTTCGATACCGAGGTCAAGGAAATAATCTGCATGCCCCGCAATAAGAAATGACAAAGTTGCCGGGTCAGGCATCAATTTCAGAATTTTCTATTAAGTTGACAAAGTTGACGTGCCAGGCACCGAAAAGCGGTGGCGCAGGAGGGTGTAGCGCTGCTGGGGCTTGTTGTTGCGGAGGGCGATGGCCAGGGCTTTTTTAGTGCCCACCAGGACCACCAGCTTCTTGCCCCGGGTCACCCCGGTATAAAGCAGGTTTCGCTGCAGCAGCATGTAGTGCTGGGTCATCACCGGCATGACCACGGCGGGATACTCGCTGCCCTGGGCTTTGTGGACCGAGACGGCGTAAGCCAGCTCCAGCTCGTCCAGTTCGCCAAACTGGTAGTTGACCTGGCGCCCCTCGAAGTTGACCCAGAGTTCCTGCTCTTCCGGGTCGATGGCGGTGATCCAGCCGATGTCCCCGTTAAAAACCTCTTTGTCGTAATTGTTTACCACCTGCATAACCTTGTCGTTCACCTTGAACTGCCTGCCGCCCCGGCTTATTGCCGCTCCGCCGGGGTTTAACAGCTTCTGCAGCTCCACGTTCAGGTTGTCCACCCCGATTACCCCCCGGTGCATGGGGGTCAGCACCTGGATCTCTCGCACGGGATGATACTTGAACTTGGCGGGAATGTACTGCCGGCACAGCCTCAATATTTTGGCCAGGGCCTTATCGGGATCTTCTTCTTCGATGAAGTAAAAATCCGAGAGCTCGCCCGCGGGAGGATTCTTTATTTCCGGGAATTCCCCCTGGTTGATGCGGTGGGCGTTGACCACGATCCGGCTCCACCGGGACTGGCGGAAAATATCCACCAGGGTAATTACTTTGAACTTCCCGGAATCGATGATGCTTTTTAGCACGTGCCCCGGCCCCACAGAGGGCAGCTGGTTGGTGTCCCCCACCAGGATCAGAGAGGCCTGAGGGGGGATGGCCTTGACCAGGTGGTACATGAGCAGCAGATCGATCATGGAGGCCTCGTCCACGATCAAAACCTCCGCCTCCAGGGGGTTATCCTCGTTCCGGGAAAAGCCGCCCTGGCGGGGGCTGTATTCCAGCAGGCGGTGCAGGGTGCGCGCCTCGTACCCGGTGGCCTCCTGCATCCGCTTGGCGGCCCGGCCAGTGGGCGCCGCCAGCAGCACCCTCATGTTCCGAGAGCGGAACAGCTCCAGGATCGCCTTTATAATGGTGGTCTTCCCCGTCCCCGGCCCCCCGGTAATCACCAGGACCTTGTTAAACAGGGACTGTTCCACGGCCTCCCGCTGCCTGGGGGCCAGCTTCACTCCCAGCTGCCTCTCCACCCGGTCCAGGACCGGCTGCCAGTCTTCCACGGGAAGAACCCCCTGCTGTTCCCGCAGCTGCAGCAGGCGGCGGGCCAGGTTTACCTCGCAGTGATGGAAGGGAGCCAGGTAAACGGCTTTCTCTTCCCCGTCCACCGCTTCTCCGTACCGGCTCAAATCCTCCATGACCACGCGCCGGCTCTCCAAGAGCCGCTCCAGCCCCCGGACAACCACTTCCTGTTCCACCTGGAGCAGCTCCGTGGTCTTCTCCACCAGCTGTTTATAGGGATAGTAGACATGTCCTTCGCCGGTGCACTGGTTCAGGATATAGAGGGCTCCCTCTTCCGCCCGGGTCACGGAATTGGGGTCAATCCCCATTTCCCGGGCAATGCGATCGGCGGTGATAAAGCCGATCCCGCGGACCTCGGAAGCCAGTCGATAGGGATTGGTGCGCACCACTTGCACCGATTCCCGGCCGTACTGCTTGTAGATGCGCGCGGCGTAAGCGGCGCTGACCCCGCAATCCTGCAGGAAGATCATAATTTCGCGCACGCCTTTCTGCTCTTCCCAGGCCTCTTTAATCATTTCGATGCGCTTCTCGCCGATCCCCTCCACCCGGGCCAGCTGCTCCGGGTGGTGTTCGATGATATCCAGGGTATCCAGGCCGAAAACTTTGACAATGCGGCGGGCCATAACCGGCCCGATGCCCCGGATCAAGCCGGAACCCAGGTACTTCTCGATTCCCTTCACCGTGGCCGGCACCACAATATCGAAGCGCTCTACCTGGAACTGCTCCCCGAACTGCTTGTGGTGGCCCCATTTCCCCTCCAGTTTCAAGAGTACTCCGGGGCAGAGCCCGGCCAGGTTGCCCACAATGGTGGTCAGGCCCCGCTTCCCTTTTTCCTGGACCCGGGCTACCATGAAGTGGTTCTCTTCGTTGTAGTAGGTGATCCGCTCCAGGTAACCGTAAATAGTCTCCGTCTCCACCATCCAGCCTCCGCTTTTGTCGACATTTAATTAATAGTTTATTCCACCCGCGACAAAGATAACCTCTTTTTATAATTCTTAAATACCGGCAATGCCGGCAATACCGCTAATACCGGTCAACCCCGGGAGAAAAAATAGAAGCCGGAGGGCATATCCGCTTCCGGCCCGGTTTCAATAATCCCGCTCCGCCGGCTTGTCAGCGGCCGAAGCTTTCTTTTAGGACATCGATAAAACGGTCCAGCTCTTCTTTAATGCGGCGTTCCTTGACTTCCTTCTCTTTCAGATCCAGGACCGCTACGGGAGGCTTTCCCCACAGGCGTTCCAGCTCTTTCAAGGTCTTTCCGCTGCTCGACCCCTGCCTGGTGCAGAAAAAAGCCACCTTCTGAAAGCGGGTCGGATGGGATTTAATATAAGTTCGGATGGGGCTGGACATGTTTTCCCCCCAAACGGGAGTCCCGATCACCAGCAGCTCGTAGTCCGCCGGATCGTACTTGGGAGCCTGGATGGAAGTAAGCTGGCCCAGCACCCCCTCCTTGGCCGACACCAGCCACCCCCAGAGACCGCGGCGGTCCCGGGTGGCCTTTACCTCTTCCAGGTCCGCCGCCAGGCAAGAAGCGATCTCTTCGGCTACAGAGCGGGTTGTTCCCGTGCGGGAATAGTAAACTACCAGGGCTCGATTTGGACTGATATCCATATACACCATCTCCCTTCCTTTAATCCCTTTAATCCCTTTTCTGGCCTATTCTGGAGGCGAAGCCAATTTTTTTATTTACCCCTTCTTCGGGCGAAGCCCAATTTTTTATTTTCTTTTATTCTTCCCTGGCCGGTTCCAACGGGATCAGGTTGCCGCCCAGCAGGCGGGCGGTAGCGGGGTCGCAGGTGGTGATCAGCAACTGCCGCTCGGCAGCAAACTCGGCCAGGATCCGGGCCGCTTCCGCCCGGCGCTGCGGGTCAAAGTCCACCAGGGGGTCATCCATGACCATGAAGCCCCCGGAGCCCCCCAGCAAGTAGCCGGCCATGGCCAGGCGCAGGGCCAGGGCTACTCCCCCGGCGGTCCCCGTGGAAAGCAGGTCCAGGGGAAGCTCCGTGCCGTCGGCGGCGGTAACGGCCCGGGGAAGGGCTCCCTCCAGCTGCCCGCCCCGGTAGCGCTGTCCCGTCACCGGGGCCAAGTAGCGGGCAAACTCCCGGATCAAGGGCAAAAAAGTATCCCGGTCCAGTTCGTCCTTTAACTGGGCAAACTCTTCCTGGACCACCAGGAGCGCTCTGGCCTTATCCTGCAACCGCTGCAGCCGCTCCTCCTGGGAGCGCAATTGAGCGGCCAGCTCTTCGCTGGATTCCTCGGGCAGGTCTCGCTCCGCGGAGGAAAGCTCTTCTTTTTTCTTCATTACTTTCTCGCTGCAGAGCTGCACCTCCTCTTTGAGGGCCTTCATCTTGTCCAGGAAATCCTCGGCGTCGGCGTAGCCTTCGGGCAGCGGGGCCAGCCGCTCCAGGTCCCGCTCCGTCTCTTTCAGCTCCCCTTTCAGATCCGCCATCCGGTCCAGGAGCTGCTCCAGGCTGCCGTGCTCCTCCGCCCACTGCTCCAGCTGCCGCCGCACCTGCTCCAGGTCTTTCTCCAGCCCCTGGCGGTGGATCTTCAGGTCGGTACTCTCTTGCTCCACGGCGGCAGGGTCCCGCACCGGCTTGTCCTCGGCCAGGGAAGCCGCCTGGGCCTCCAGTTCTTCCGGGGTGCTTCCCTTCAGCAAGGAGGCCAACCGCTCTTGCAGCCGTTCCAGCTCACCGGCAGCGGCATCCCTCTTCTCCACCATCTCCCGGGCCGTCTCCAGGTCCGGCACCTGCAAGGCGGCCAGCTTCTCCTGGTAATCCTTCCGGAAGGCCGCCGCCTTCTCCATCAGGCGGTCCACATCCCCTTCCCCGGATTGGACCTCCAGGCTCCAGGTAGGGCTCTCCAGGACCAGGCGGCCGTCCCCGGAGAAGGAGGCCTCTCGCTCGACGGCCAGCTCCTCCTCCTGCTCCAGGCCCGAGGTCACCTTTAAATTCAAGGGCTCCCGGGTCTGCAGCCGTACCGTTAACTTCATCCCCTCCAGGGTGGCTCGGAGACGGGCCAGTTCCCGGTAGCTGCTCTCCAAGGCCCGGAGGTCCTCCTTGGCAATGGGGGGCAGTTGGGCCAGTTCGGCCTCAATCTCCTCGATCTTTTTGACCAGGGGGCGCACCTCTTTCAAGAGCGCCCGCTTCTCCCGGGCGGCGATTACCTCCCGGGCTTCCGCCAGCTCCCGGGCCAGGAGTTCCAGCCGCTCCCGGCTCTTGGCCAGCTCTTGCTCCAGGTGAGCCGCGCGCTCCTGGGCCCGGGGCCAGTCGGCCATAACTTTTTTAAACTGCTTCTCCAGCTCCAGAAGCGCCTCCCGGCGAGGCTCCAGGACGGAGCGCCGGCGCACCTCCTCCCCCTGGCGCTCCATGACCTCCAGCTGCCGGCGGAGCCGTTCCTGCTCGCCCAGGGCCTCCCGCAACTCCGCCGACAGACGCTCTACCCGCTCCTCGGCCTTCCGGGCCTGGTCCAGATCCCGCCGCAGGTTTTCCGCAGCGTAGTAAGCTCCCAGGACCTGCCCTACTCCCCGGCTATAGGGATTGTCCACATCCCGGCCCCGGGGAGGCGCCCACCGCTCCAAGTCCCAGTTTTCCAAGAGCTGCTTCTTCTCCTGGAGGATACGGGCCTCCAACTCCTCCAGGGACACGCCGCCGGCCTCGAAGAGGGCGGAGCGCAGGATTTCTCCCAGGGTTTGCGCCACCTCCGGGTTGTCTTTTAATCTCTCCACGGTAGCAGCCAGTTCATCCTGCCGGGTAAAAAGGACGCCCTGGTAAGTCCCGCGGCCCGGTCCCAGGTGCTGCTGCAGAATTTCCTGGATGCGCCCGGGATTGTTGATCTCCTCGCCGTTCTCCAGGACCAGGCGGGCCTCCTTCTCCTCGCCCCAGGCGCAGGTATAGCGGTAGCTGCGGCCGGCGTCGTCCTCAAAGCACAAGCTCACCCGGGCCGTATCCCCTTCCGGGTAAGGGAGGTAGCGGACCAGGAAATTTTTCCAGTCGGGAGAACTGCGGCGCAGGTCCGGGGGGAGAAAAAGGGCGGCAAAGATGGCGTTTACCAGGGTGCTCTTCCCGGCCTCGTTGGGACCCAGGATCACGTTGAGCCCCCGCTTAAAGCGGTATTCCCGGTCCCGGATGGCTCCAAAAGGGAACAGCCTTACCTCTTTAAGGATCAACTGTTCCTCACCTCGCTGATCAGGCGGTAAGCCAACTGCAGGGCTTCCCGCTCTCCCTTTTCGGAGAGGCGGGAGAGAAGGAGGTAGGGGAAGGAGTTGCGGGGGAAAAGGGATTCGATGGTGGCCGGGGTGATCTCCATGGCCAGCTCCCCGTCGTCTTCCTCCAGGTAGGCCAGGGATTCCCGCAGCTCCCGGAACCAGTCGCTCCGCTTCCGGTACTCGTCTTCGGGTAGGGTGCCTTCCAGGTAGAGCTTGACCAGGGACCGCTCCCCGTCGGCAGCCAGCTGTCGCTTTAACTCCTCCAGCTCCCCGGCACTGCTTACCGTTACCCGGAGCTCCTGGAAAAAGAATTGTCCCGTGGTCAGCCCTCGGCATTCCACCGCGCCGGAATCATCCAGGGTGGTTATCCAAGCCTGGCCCCGGTGGCGGCAGTCAAAGCCGTCGGGCTCGGGAGTGCCGCAATAGGTGAAGGGGCAGTTCCGGGCGTGATCCCGGTCCGGGTAGCGAACGTGGGTATGCCCCAAAAACCAGTGGTCCAAGCCCGCCTGGATCAACTCTTCTTCCTCCATGGGGAAATAGCTGCCCTCGAAATCGGGGGAGATGCCCCGCACCGAACCGTGAGCTACCCCCAAGTGCCAGCGGCCCGGGGGCCTCTGTGCCAGCTCCCGGATCCAGCCCAGCCGGTTTTGCGCCGAGTGCTTGCTGTGGCAGGGGGCGGGGTAAAGGACCGCCTCCAGGCCGTAATCCTGGAGGGCGTAGGGAGCCGTCTCCGTCAGCAGCAGCAGGTGGTCGAAGGAGCCGGCGCTCTCCCGCAGCTCTTTCCAGAGCCCCCCGTAAGGCTCGTAGTAATCGTGGTTGCCGGGAAGCACGGCTACGCAGTTGCCCTGAAAAGCGGAGAGGGCCCGCAACGCTTGAAGGACCGTCTCCCGGGGGACCCTGGTGCGGTGGAAAAGGTCCCCGGCAACAATGAAGAGCTGGCAGCCTTCC
>LFRQ01000016.1:34162-35699 GCA_001512835.1 Clostridia bacterium DTU022 | reverse complement strand
GTATTCAGTTCCACCGAAATAACCTTTGCCGGGCTGAGAGCGTTGGCAATAAACTCCTCCGGCTGCTCGCTCCACTTAATAATATCGATCTTCTCGCCGTTCAACTCGTTGCTGATGGTCTGTACCCGGTTCCCCCTGGGCCCGACGCAGGCGCCCACGGGATCCACGTCTTTATTGGTGGAGTAGACGGCCACCTTGGAACGGTATCCCGCCTCCCGGGCGATCCCCTTGATCTGCACGATGCCGTCGAAGATCTCCGGCACCTCCAGTTCAAAGAGGCGCTTCAACATGCCGCTGTGCCCCCGGGAGACAATCACCTGGGGCCCCTTGGTGGTCTTCTTTACCTCCAGGATATAAGTCTTAATGCGCTGGCCCTGGCGATATCTTTCAAAAGGTATCTGCTCCTCGGGAGGCAGAATCGCTTCCGTCCTGCCCAGGTCGATAATCACGTTTCTCTGATCAAAGCGCTGGACCAGCCCGCCGACAATGTCCTCCACCCGGTCCACGTAGTTTTCGTAGATTAGTTCCCGTTCCGCTTCCCGGATCCGCTGAATGACCACCTGCTTTGCCGTCTGGGCGGCAATTCGCCCAAACTCGGTGGGGGTAACCTCCATCTCGATCTGGTCGCCCAGCTGGCAGTGGGGGTCGTAAACCCTGGCCTCGGCCAGGCTTACCTCCTGCTGGGGATTGCTGACCTCCTCCACCACCGTCAGCAGGGAAAACACCTTGATGCCGCCGGTTTCCCGGTCGATATTGACCCTCACGTTGGCTGTGGTATTGAAGTTGCGCTTGTAGGCGGAGATCAGGGCCACTTCAATGGCCTCGAAAAGGGTTTCCTTCCCGATGCCCTTCTCCTTCTCCAGGGTATCAATGGCAGCCAAAAACTCTTTGTTCATGGATAAACACCTCCTCTCCGGTTTAGCCTTTTTCTGGACGGTACCAAAGATGGGCTTTTGTCACCATTTCCATGGGAATGGTGACCCGGCGGCCGTCTTCTTCCAATTGAATGCTGATCTCCCCATTGTCGGCACCCAGCAGGGTGCCGGCAAATTTTCTCCTCCCCTGGATGGCGGAACCGGTATATATTTTAACCGCTTCTCCGGCAAAGCGTACAAAATCCTTCTCCCGGCGCAGGGGTCTCTCCACCCCCGGGGAGGAGACCTCCAGGAGATAGCGGCTTCCCGGCAGGGGATCCCGCTGGTCCAGAAGGGGGGATAAGGCCCGGCTCACCTTCTCGCAGTCGTCGATGGTAACTCCTCCGGGCTTGTCAATGTAGATGCAGAGGTGAGCTCTCTTCCCCTTCCGGTAATCGATATCCACCAACTCCAGGCCCAGGTCCGCGATCACCGGCTCCACCAGAGCCTCCACTCTTTTCCGAATCTCCTCGCCGGCCATCTTTTATCCCTGCCTTCTGCGCAAAGAAGTCCGCCAACCCTCTTTTAACAGGAAAGAGTGGGAAAACCCACCCTTTCACCAAGTAGCACTACTATACCGAAAGTACCTTATCACAAAAAAAGGCAAAATGCAAGACAACGGC
>LFRQ01000016.1:0-34072 GCA_001512835.1 Clostridia bacterium DTU022 | reverse complement strand
CAATTACTTGATCAACTGGCCGATCCGGGCCGCACAGCACAAGATCTCCCAGTACATTTTCATCCGGGCCGCCAGCCCCCGGCCCAAGCCCATCTTCTCCTCCTTCATGACATGGGAAAGGTCGGGCAGGTTAACCAGGAGAACGGAGTCTCCCCGCTCCTCCGCCAGCCGGTGCAGGGCCATCTCCACCCCGAAGCGGGAAAGCTCCCAGCAGGAGAGATCCTCCAGGATTTCCCTTTTCAAGGCCCGCTGCCCCGACAAGAAAGGAGCCATTTTCTGGGCCAGGTCCGTGGCCACCCTTCCCCCTTCAAAAATCCCCACCGTCATGTGGGCGCTGCCGTCCAGGACCGGCTCCAGGAGCGCATGCAGATGCTCCCTTTTCAAGCCGATGAGATCGGCATCCAGAAAAAGAAGCACCTGGCCGACAGCATGCTCCAGCCCCGCCTTTAGGGCTCCCCCCTTCCCCCGGTTCTCCAGGAGTTCCACCACGGTGACTCCGTCGAAGGCCAGGGCTTTCTCCACGGTATCATCGGAGGAGCCGTCGCTCACCACGATGGTTTGCCGAACCAGGTGGCACCCGTTGAGCACAGAGAGGACGGAGCCGATGGTTTTTCCTTCGTTATAGGCGGGGATTATGGCCGTAGTCAGCAAGAGGGCTCGCTCCCCGGATCAAAATCACCGGCTTCCCGGTACCGCTCCAACTCTTCCAGCAGGGCCGCCAGCAGCCGCTCCCGGGGGACGGTCCTAATCACCTTTCCCCGGCGAAAGAGGAGACCCTGCTTCCGCCCGGCCGTAATCCCCAGGTCGGCTTCCCGGGCCTCCCCGGGGCCGTTTACGGAGCATCCCATCACGGCAATCTTTATGGGGTAGGGGAACTTCTCCACGGCGGCGGCCACCTCCCGGACCAGGGGAATCAGCTCCGCTTCGCAGCGGCCGCAGGTGGGGCAGGAGATCAACTCCGGCCCGAAGGTGCGCAGGCGCAGGGCCTGCAGGATCTGTCGGCCTACCCGGACCTCCTCCCCGGGATCCGCTGTCAAGGAGACCCGGAGGGTGTCGCCGATCCCCTCCGCCAGGAGCGTCCCGATCCCCACCGCCGCCTTGACAATCCCCTCGGGGGGCGGCCCCGCTTCCGTGATCCCCACGTGGAAGGGGTAGGGTACCCGCCTGGCGGCCAGGCGGTATGCCTGGATGGTGGTCACCACGTCCGAAGCTTTTAAAGAGAGGACCACCTGGCGGAAATTTAGTTTTTCCAGGTAATCCAGGTAGCCCAGGGCCGACTCCACCAGGGCCTGGGGCGTTCCCGGCCCGTGCTCCCGGGCCGCCCTCCTCTCCAGGGAGCCGGCATTGACCCCGATGCGGATGGCCGCACCCCTCCGGGCCGCTTCCGCCACAATTTCCCGCAGCTTGTCCCGGCCGCCGATGTTGCCTGGGTTAATCCTGATCTTGGGGACCCCCGCCCGCAGGGCGGCCAGGGCCAGCCCGGGGTCATAATGAATGTCGGCTACCAGGGGAATGGGGCTCTCCCGGACCAGATCGGCTAAATTGGCCGCCGCTTTCAGGTCCGGCACGGCCACCCTTACCAGTTCGCACCCCTGCTCCGCCAGGGTCCGGATCTGCTGCAGGGTAGCCTCCAGGTCTTCCGTCCGGGTATTGGTCATCGACTGGACCGATATGGGGGCGCCGCCGCCGATAACCAGCTTGCCTACCTGGACCGGTATGGTCTCTCGCCTTGGCGCTAAGGGCATGGGAAGGAACCTCCTTGCAGCCTACCGCCCCGGCAGCAGGTCCCACCGCAGCAGGTCGTTGTACGTAACCAGCAGCATGATAAGAATCAGCAGGGCAAAACCGAGAAAGTGGATAAAGCCTTCCTTCTCCGGATCCAGGGGGCGGCCCCGCAGGGCTTCGATCAGCAGGAAAAGCAGCCTCCCCCCGTCCAGGGCAGGAATAGGAAGCAGGTTGATAATCCCCAGGGAGATGCCGATAAAAGCCGTCAGCCAGAGCAGATCCACGAAACCGGTGCGGGCCACTTCGCCCACGATCATAACGATGCCCACGGGCCCGGTGACATCCAGGGGCAGCTTGCCGGTGAAGACCATGAAGATGGAGCCGATGACCGTGGCAAAGCGATCCAGGCTCAAGGTTAGGGAAGGTATAAACCGGTACTTGTCCACCTGGGGATATATGCCCAGGGCCGCCTTCCCCGTCTGGGGATTCAGGGCGGGGACGGCGCGCAAAGTGATTATCTTCCCCTGGCGCCGGATGACAAGCTCCACCTCCTGGTCCGGCCGGGGAGCGATATGGGCCACCACATCGCTCCAGCTGCCCGTGGGCTCCCCGTCGATCCTGACGATCTCGTCCCCCGCCTGGAGCCCGGCCTCTTCGGCGGCGGAACCGGGGATCACGCTCCCGATCCGGGAGGAGTCGCTGGGAACTCCCGTCAGGAAAAAGAAGACCACAAAGAAGACCAGCAGGGCCAGCACCAGGTTCATCAGGGAGCCGGAAAGCAGGACCAGGGCCCGCTGGGCGATGCTCTTCCGGGGAAAAGCATCGGGATCTCCCGCCTCCTCCGGGTCCTCGCCCAGCATGCGGCAAAAGCCTCCCAGGGGAATCAACCGCAGGGAGTACCTGGTGCCTTTCCGCTCCCAGCCCACCAGGCGCGGTCCAAAGCCGATGGCCAACTCCAGCACCTTGATCCCGCACCAGCGGGCGGCGATAAAATGTCCCACCTCGTGGGCCATAATCAGAAGACCGAAAACAAATATGGAGGCAACAAAGGTTAGCATAAATCACCTGCTCCCGGCTAGACTAGCCGTTTAATATGCTCCAGGGCCCGCTGCCGGGACTCCCGGTCCACCCGGCGAATCTCTTCCAGCTCCAGGGCGGCACTGTTCCGGTGCTCGCTTAAGACCCCTTCGATCACCCGGGGGATGTCATTAAATTTTATTACCCCGCGCCGAAAATTATCCACGGCCACCTCGTTGGCCGCATTTAGGCAGGCGGCGGCCGTCCCTCCGGCCCGGCCGGCCTGGTAGGCCAGGGCCAGGCAGGGGAAGCGCCGCTGATCCGGTTCCCAAAAATCCAGCCGGCGCCCCGCCAGTTTCAGCCGGGGGAAGCGGGAGCCCTTCCGCTCCGGATAGGTCAAGGCGTACTGGATGGGGAGCCGCATGTCCGGTACCCCCAGCTGGGCCAGGAGGCCGCCGTCCACAAACTCCACCAGGGAATGAACGATGCTCTGGGGGTGGATCAGCACCCGGATCCGGTCGTAGCTCAAGCCGAACAGCCAGTGGGCCTCGATAACCTCCAGCCCCTTGTTCATCAAGGTGGCCGAATCGATGGTGATCTTCTCTCCCATGGCCCAGTTGGGGTGGCGCAGGGCGTCCCGGGCGGTGGCCGAGGCCAGCTTCTCCTCGGGCCAGTCCAGGAAGGGCCCCCCGGAAGCCGTCAACAGGATCCCCTCCACCTCCCCGGGGTCCGCCCCGGCGAGACATTGCCAGATGGCGGAATGTTCGCTGTCCACCGGAATGATGGAGCCGCTGCGGAGAAAGCCCCGGCAGGCAAAGAGGGCTCCTCCCGCCACCAGGGCCTCCTTGTTGGCCAGGGCCAGCCGTTTCCCGGCCTCCAGGGCGGCCAGGGAGGGTTCCAGGCCGCTGAAACCCACCAGCGCATTCAGGACCAGGTCCGCCGCCGGCCAGGCGGCCGCCGCCAGTAGGCCGGAGGGGCCTGCCTCCACCCGGCAGAGGGAGCCCAGTTCCCTTTTCAAGAGCTGCGCCGCCCCGGGATCGCTCAGGGCCACCATTTCCGGCTGGTAGCGCCGGGCCTGTTCTCCCAGCAGCCGGGCATTGCTTCCCGCCGTCAAGGCCACGACCCGGTATTCCGGCCCCAGGTCGTCGATCACCTGCAGCGCCTGCCGGCCGATGGAACCCGTTGATCCCAGGATGGCAATCCTCTTGGTCATCTGCTCTCCCTTGACCCTCTATCCTATTATCCTAAGTATCAGTGCACCAGCAAGATAAAGCCGTATAGGTAGACGGCAGCAATGGTGATGCTGTCCAAACGATCCATGAAGCCCCCGTGGCCCGGGACCAAAAGGCCGGCATCCTTGACCTGGATTTGCCTCTTCATGGCGGATTCCAGGAGATCCCCCAGTTGGGCGGCCACGGCCAAGCCCGCGGCCAGCAAGGCCATCTCCCCCGGGCTAAAAGGGATCCACTGGGGAAAGATAAAAGCAGCCAGCAGGGCCAGAGCCACGGTCCCCAAAAGGGCTCCGATGGCGCCCTCCCACGATTTTTTGGGGCTGATGGAGGGAGCCATCCGGCGGCGCCCCCATTTGGTCCCGATAAAATAGGCCAGGGAATCGTGGGCGAAAACCCCTGCCAGCAGGATGAAGGTATAGACCAGCCCCTCGGGTATCAGCCTGAGGGCAAGGATAAAACTGCTCAAGCCGCCCAGGTAAATTATACCCCATAAGAGAAGCACCGATTCCAGGAGAGAAGCCCCTCCCGGCGCCCAAAGCAGCCTGAAAAGGAGGGCCAGGAAAATGATCACCAGCACCGGCCAGAGCAGATCCAGGCGCTGCAGGTAGGTCAGGATAAGGATTGCCGAAACGCCGGCATAGCCCAACAGGGAGGGAAGCCGGTAACCGCTTTTTTTAAACATGGCCGTGTACTCGTACATGGCCAGGTTGATAACCGTTAGGACCAGCAGGGCAAACCAGCAGCCGCCCAGGTAGACCATGGCAAATACCAGGGGCAGGTAGAACAGGGCGGAAAGCAGGCGCAGGCGCAACATCCCTTTACCCCCTTTTCAGATCTTTCCAAACCGGCGCTCCCTCTGCTGGTAGTCGTAAACAGCCTGCAGGAGATGGCAGCGGTTAAAATCGGGCCAATAGGTCCGGGTAAACCAGAGTTCGCTGTAGGCCAGCTGCCAGAGCAAAAAATTGCTGAGGCGGTATTCGCCGCTGGTCCGGATTAGCAAGTCCGGATCCGGGAGCCCGGCTGTAAAGAGGTATCGGGAGAAGACCTCCTCCGTCACCGGTCCCTTGTGCCTCCCCTCCTGGATATCCGCCAGCAAGCCCTGCACCGCTCGGACAATCTCCATGCGGGAACCATAATTGAGGGCAAAATTCAGAACCATGCCGGTATTGTTCCGGGTCGCCTCAAGCCCCTGGTTGACGGCTTTCTGCACCGGGGGGGGAAGGCGGGAAGGGTCGCCGATGAGGTTAACCTTGACGTTTTCTTCCACCAGCTTCGGCAGCTCTTTCTTCAGGTATTGCTGGGGGAGGCTCATCAAGTAGTTGACTTCCCAGGCGGGACGCTTCCAATTTTCCGTGGAAAAAGCAAAAAGGGTCAAGACCTTGATCCCCAGCCGGTGGCTGCAGCTGACGATCTCCCGTACCGTCTCCACCCCCTGCCGGTGGCCGGCAGAACGGGGCAGGCCCCTTTCCTTGGCCCAGCGGCCGTTCCCGTCCATAATAATGGCCACGTGGCCAGGGAGGCGCTCCGGGTCTATCTTGGCCAGCAACTCTTTTTCCCGCTCTTCCAGGGAGTTTTCCATCTCACCCCACCCCTTTAACAACAGCGGCTCCCCCTTTCAGAGAGCCGCTCCAGGGCAACGGCCGTCAAGGGGGCTAGATCTCCATGATCTCCTCTTCCTTCGCCTTGAGGAGTTCGTCGATGCGCTTGATCTTGGCATCGGTAAGCTCCTGGATCTCTTCCTGCCCGTCCCGGCGGTCATCCTCGGTCAGCTCGCCCTTCTTCTCCAGCTGCTTGATCTTCTCGTTGGCCTCCCGGCGCACGTTGCGCACCCCCACCCGGGCCTCCTCGGCCTTCTTTCTCACCAGCTTCACCAGTTCCCGGCGCCTCTCCTCGGTAAGCTGGGGAATGGACAGGCGGATAACATTGCCGTCGTTGGTGGGGGTTAATCCCAGATCCGATTTTAAAATCGCTTTTTCGATCTCGCCCAGGCAGCTCTTGTCCCAGGGCTGGATCACCAGGAGGCGCGGTTCCGGTGCCGAGATTCCCGCCAGCTGCTGCAAGGGAGTCATGGTGTTGTAATAGTTCACTTCAATGCGGTCCAGCAAAGCCGGGGTGGCCCGGCCCGCCCTTAGCGTGGCCAACTCTCTCTGGAAGGCGGCAATCACCTTGTCCATCCGCTCTTCGGCTTCCAGATAGATGTCCTCGATCATGGCTCACCCACCTTTAATAATAGTCCCAATCTTTTCGCCCATAATCGCTTTCTTAATATTGCCTGGATAAAGGCCGAACACCACCAGCTTGATCTGGTTGTCCATGCACAAAGAAGCGGCGGTGGTATCCATGACCCCCAGGCCCCGCTTGATTACATCCAGATAATTCAGCTCGGTAAAACGGTTGGCATTGGGATTGATCAGGGGATCATCATCGTATACGGCGTCCACCTTCCCCTTGGCCAGGAGAATCACTTCGGCCTCGATCTCCGCCGCCCTTAGCGCCGCCGCGGTATCCGTGGAGAAGTACGGGTTGCCCGTCCCGCCGGCAAAGATAACCACCCGGCCCTTTTCCAGGTGCCGCAGGGCCCGGCGGCGGATGTACGGCTCGGCCACCTGCCGCATCTCCAGGGCCGATTGGACCCTGGTGACCACCGACTGCCTCTCCAAGGCATCCTGCAGGGCCAGGGCATTGATCACCGTAGCCAGCATCCCCATGTAATCCGCCGTGGCCCGGTCCATACCCTTCTGCCCGGCAGGGGCGCCCCGCCAGATATTCCCCCCGCCCACTACAATGGCGATCTGAACATCGTGCTCGATGAGCTCCTTGATCTGGGAGGCGATACTCTCCAGCACCTCTTGATCGATGCCGTACCCGCGTTCACCGGCCAAGGCCTCCCCGCTCAACTTGAGAACTACTCTTTTGTAAGCCGGCTTTGGCTTGCTCAATCTATCGCCCTCCATTTTATTTCTACAAATCTACTATAATTTCCTACACCCTTAAAAAAGGGAACACTTATTATCAAGTGTTCCCTGTGCAGCTCTGCTCGCCGGCCTTTTCGACGCCTTCGCCCACCTCGAAGCGGGCAAATCGTCGAATGACGATATTCTCCCCGATCTTGGCCACCAGGTTGGCCAAAAGGTCCTTGATGGTGACCTCCTGGTCGCGAATATAAGGCTGCTCCAGGAGGCAATTTTCCTTGTAGAACTTCTCCAGTCGCCCTTCTACGATCTTCTCCACGACCTTCTCGGGCTTCCCTTCATTCAGCGCCTGCTTCCGCAAAATCTCCCGTTCTTCCTGCAGCAGCTCCTCGGGAACCTCCTCCCGGCTCACAAACCGGGGATTTGCCGCGGCTACCTGGAGACAAATATCGCGCACGAAAGAGCGGAACTCTTCGTTCCGGGCGACAAAATCCGTTTCGCAGTTGACCTCCACCAGAACCCCTACTTTGCCCCCCAGGTGGATATAGGAGTCCACCACGCCCTGGGCGGCAACCCGCCCGGCGCGCTTGGCGGCGGCGGCCAAACCTTTTTCCCGCAGTATCTTGATGGCCTTCTCCATGTCGCCCCCGGCTTCCTGGAGCGCCTTCTTGCAGTCCATCATCCCAACTCCAACTTTATCCCGCAGGGCCTTGACAGTTTTGGCATCTATAGTGGTCATCTGGTTCCCTCCAATATTTCGTCTGGCTTTTACCGCGGGGCGGTAAACAAGATTAAGCTTCCTCTTCCTCGGTCCCGGCTTCTTCGCCCTCTCCCGCCTCTGCTACAGCCTCTTCTACCGCCTGGGCAGGCGCGGCGCTTTCCGCCGGTCCTTCTTCCTCTGCTTCCTCCTCGCCCCCGCTTTCCGCTGCTTCTTTAGCTTCCGCTTCTTTCTTTTCCAGCTTTGCTTTATCTATGTTCTCTTCCGTCTCCTCCGCCTGCTCGGCCGTCTCTTCCGGTTCCTCCCCGGAGGGGCCCCCGGCCAGGCCGGCGCCTTCTACCTCCAGGTCGCCTTCCCCGGCTACTTCCTCTTCCAGCAGGTGCCGCCCTTCCAGCACGGCATCCGCCAGGCGGGAGGTGATGAGCTTAACCGCCCTGATGGCGTCGTCGTTTCCCGGAATAATGTAGTCGATCTCGTCGGGATCGCAGTTGGTATCCACGATGGCGATAATGGGGATGCCCAGCTTCCTGGCCTCGGAGACGGCAATCCTTTCCTTGCGGGGATCCACCACGTAAACGGCGTCAGGCAGCTGTTTTAAAGTGCGGATGCCTCCCAGGAATTTCAGCAGCTTCTCTTTTTCGTGCTTTAATACCAGGACCTCTTTTTTGGGCAGGCGTTCCATGGTCCCGTCATTCTCCATCTGCTCCAACTGCTCCAGGCGGTCTATGCGGCGGCGGATGGTTTGAAAATTGGTCAGCATCCCGCCCAGCCAGCGCTGGTTTACATAAGGCATTAGACAGCGCTTCGCTTCCACCTCGATGGACTCCTGGGCCTGCTTCTTGGTCCCCACAAAAACAATGGTGCCCCCCCGGGCGGTAATCTCCCGCACCAGGTTGTAGGCTACCTCCATCATTTTCACTGTCTTCTGGAGGTCGATGATGTAGATTCCGTTCCTCTGGGTAAAGATGTAAGGCTTCATCTTGGGGTTCCAGCGGCGGGTCTGATGCCCGAAATGAACCCCCGCTTCCAGCAACTGCTTCATGGTTACAACGGCCATTTAAATCCTCCTCGCGTTGGGTTTGGGCCTCCGCCCTTTCATCGCCCGCCCCCAGCGTCTCCGCCAACCCGGGGCCGGCTCCGCGGCGTGAGTAGTCGTTTGCCAACAGGTAGTATAGCACAGTCGATTTAAAATGGCAATGTTCGGGAGCGAAGAAACCCGGCGCAGCATGGCGCCGGGTTTCCCTGCTCGGCGGCGAAATGATCCGGGACTAGTAGTTGACCGCCCGGGGCTGGAAGTAAGCCCGGGGATGAGCACAGGCCGGGCAGGCCAGGGGGGCCTCCTTCCCCTTGTGGATATAGCCGCAGTTGCGGCACTGCCACTCGATCTCCTCATCGCGCTTGAATACCGTGTCCGTCCGGACCCGTTCCAGCAAGGCCAGGAAGCGCTTCTCGTGCTCCTCTTCCACCTCGGCAATCTCGTGTAAAACATCGGCTATCTCATCAAAACCTTCTTCGCGGGCCTTCTCTTCAAAGCGCTTATACATATCCGTCCACTCGTAGTTCTCTCCCGCGGCGGCATCGGCCAGGTTCTGCTCCGTATCCCCGATGATGCCCAGGAACTTGGCCAACCGCTTGGCATGCTCCTTCTCGTTGTCCGCCGTCTCCAGGAAAATGGCCGCGATCTGTTCGTAACCGGCTTTCTTGGCCTCGGAGGCGTAATAGGTATACTTGTTCCGGGCCTGGGACTCGCCGCTAAACGCTTCCCATAAATTCTTCTCCGTTTGGCTGCCTTTTAACTCCATAAAATACCGCTCCTTCCCTTCATTTTATGATACAACATTTTACCATACGGGCCATCAATTGATCAAAGAAGTGGAGCCTCCTCCCCAGCCTCGGGCTTCTCCCCGGCGGTCAACTCCCAGCGGCCGCAGCGGCTCCCCCAGCGGGCCACCGGCTTCCGGTCCACGTAAAGGGCGCTGATTTCACAGTTGTTGGCACATTTGCCGCAGATAAAGCCCCGGGGCTGGTAGCGGAATTTTGCCACCCGCTGGAAGCCGCGAAAGGCTGTCGCGTGGATCTCCCCCTTTTTAAAGCGTTCCAAGGCCAGCAGGGCGGCTCCCAGGGCCCCCATGACCTGGTAGTAGGGAGGCACCTGCAGCTTCACCTGGAGCAGCTTCTCCAGGGCCCAGCGCATGCCGGCATTGGCGGCCACCCCTCCTTGGAAAAGCACCGGGGGCTCGATTTTGCGGTTGCGGGCCACGTTGCCCAGGTAGTTTTTGGCCAGGGCCAGGCATAGGCCGGCAATCAAGTCTTCCTTGCGATAGCCCAGCTGCTGCTTGTGGATCAGGTCCGACTCGGCAAAGACGCCGCAGCGCCCGGCGATGGCCACGGGAGCTTTCGCCCGCAGGGCATAGCTGCCGAACTCCTCGATGGCCAGGTTGAGCCGGCCGGCCTGGTGGTCCAGGAAGGAGCCGGTACCTGCGGCGCAGACGGTATTCATATTAAAGCCCACGGTGACCCCGTCCCGGAGATAGATAATCTTGGAATCCTGGCCGCCGATATCGATGACCGTTCTTACCTCGGGGACCAGGGTCCGGGCCGCCAGGGCATGGGCCGTTATCTCGTTCACCACCACGTCGGCGCCCACCATGGCCGCCGCCAGCTGGCGTCCCGAACCGGTGGCCCCGGCGGCGGCCACCGGCTTGCGTTCCGGCTCCGGGATCTCCCGGATCAGGGCCTGCACGGCCTCGATAGGACCCCCGTCGTTGCGCAGGCAGCGGGAATAGAGCACGCGGCCGCCCCCGTCGATCAAGACCAGCTTGCTGGTTAAGCTTCCCACGTCCAGTCCCAGGAAACAGGACAACGCCCCTTCTCTCCTTTCCGCTCCCTGCGCTCCTGCAGGACATGGGCGAAAGATTCCAGGCGGGTCTGCAGCCCGGCAGAGCCGCTCTGCTCATTCACAATGACGGTTAGCACCGGGAGATCCGTCTCCCGGGAGATCCGGGTCATGATATTTTGGGCAATGATCTCCGGCATGCAGGTGAAGGGCCAGAGATGGACTACCCCGTCGAAACCCTCCCGGGAAGCCAGGGCGGCCAGGCCGATGCTCTCCAGCCCGTGTCCGCCCACCAGTTCCTTTAAATAGGGAGCAGCGGCCTTCTTGACCCGGTAATGGCGCCAGTCGCCTCCCGGGGAGCGCAGAAGGTTTTCCCGGAGCCACTTCATGGCCGTAATCTCCTTTCTTACCTCGATGCGGATCCCCTCCAGGGAGCCCAGAGCCTTGGCCAGGTTCCCGTTGACAAAATCTTCGTAGACGGCATAAATCTCCCCCACCAGCCTCACCCGCAAGGGCTCCGGCCCCGGGGCCCTCTCCAGCCGGGCGCAACTCTCCCGGAAAGCGGCATAGAGGCGCCGGACTGTCCCGGGCCGGCGGGCCTCCTTTAAGCGGCGGCAAAATTCCCCATAAAGGGCGTCGGCGCTTCCCCGCTCTTTTTCCCGGGCTCGCCAGTAGAAGAGCAGTTCCTCCCCCAGGTCCAGGTAGTGGGCCTTTAAAAAGGCGGCATAAAGATCCGCCAGCAGGCGGGGTCCCTTTCCCGGGCCGATAACGGGCCGCAATCGCTCCAGGAAGGAGCGCCAATTCTTTTTCAGGGGCAGGGGGGAATGAAGGGTGATCATCTCGAAGGAGTAGCCGGCCTTTTTCAGGAGTATCTCCTGCATCTCGGCATACCAGCCCAGGCGGCAGCGGCCCTTTCCGCCCACCATTAACAGAGTGTTCGCCCCCGCCTCCAGGCACTGGCGCATCTGCCCCAGGGTCAAGGCAAAGGGGTGGCAGATGAATTCCGGCGCCAGCTCCTCCCCCAGCTCCAGCGTCCGCCTGCTGAGGGAAACGGGGCCGACGGTCTTGACCCCGGCTTGTTCGAAAAAGCCGGGTAAAACCAGGTCCAGGGTACCGAAGGTGGGAAAGCCGATGACCCGCTCCGGGGGGGCCGCCGGGCGCTTCGGCTTTCTCTCCGCCTGGGGAAAATACCGGCTCCCTCTGCCGGCCTTTACCGTATCCAGAAAGGCTTCCAGCCGGGTGACCACCCCGGCCTCCCCCGTCTGCTCGTCCACGGTCAGGACCAGGAGCGGGATCCCTGCGGCATTGGCGGCTTCCTCCAGAAAGACCTCCATGACGGCCTCGGGCCCGCACTCGAAGGGGGAGACCAGCACCAGGCAATCCACGGCCCCGCTCTCCAGCCAGTGGAAGGCGCTCCCTATGATTAACTGTTCAAAACGCCAGAGTTCCTCCCCGTACGGGAGGCGGCCCAAGGTGCGGGCGATGGTCTCTTGGGGAACCATCTCCGGCACCAGGACCGTAGCCTGCTCCTGCAGGCGCTCCACCACGTTGTGCCCGATATAGTCGTAGAGAATATAGCTGTGCCCGACTACGCCTACCCGCAGCTCCTCCCGCTGCCGGGCCAGGGGGTTGTACCGCCGGCGGCGCCGGAAGAGGGGGACTTGAAAAAGCTCCTCCAGGGCTTCCGCGGAAGTCATCCTTTGCTGAACAGTAGCCTGCCAGAAGAGCTCCTGGGCCTTCCAGGCCTCTTTTAGGGCCCGGCGGCACTCCCTGCTGCCGGCCCCCAGCTTCCGGCCGGCGGCCAGAAAGGAATTAAACCGCTCCTCCGGACGGCGGCGGCCGGCCACCGGGGGCGAGATCAAGAAATCCTCGGACAGCCCCAGCCCGTTGCGCAGCATAGCCGGCACACCGATATGCTTGGGACAGTAAAAGCGGTTGCGCACCGTGCCGATGAGGGTGGGAAAAAAGAGGCGGTCGATCCCCTTTTCCAGCAACTCCACCGTGTGGGGGAAGGCCAGCTTAACGGAGATGCAGGGCTCATCGGTAGGGCAGTACACCAGCCCCTCCAGGGTCTTCCCGCCGGTGGGAGAAGAAACCAGGGTCTCGCAGCCCATCTGCTCCAGGAAAGTTTTATACAAGGGCAGGTAGTAGTACGCCGAGAGCACCCTGGGAATACCGACCCGCATCTTCTGCACCTCTTGGCAGCAATCTGGAAGGCCAAGAATATTTTAGCCCATTTCCAAGCCCGATATGCGACGGGGTCAGGTCTTGAATTGTGAATTTCCCAAGTCCCAGGGGGTCAGGTCTTGAATTGTGAATTTTTCCAGGAAGTTATTCCGGGGGTCAGGTCTTGAATTGTGAATTTCCCAAGGGGTCATGCCCTTTTTCCCTGGGGGTCAAGTCTTGAATTGTGAATTCCAGGGGATCAGGTCTTGAATTGTGAATTTTTCCAGGAAGTCAGGTCTGGAAATGTGATTCTGAGCCAAGGTGACGGTGAGCCGGGAGGACGGTAATTTTTGCTCGTTATTTTCAATAACAGGGTCAGGTCTTGAATTGTGAATTTCCCAAGGGTCATGTCATTTTTCCCCGGGGGTCAAGTCTTGAATCGTGAATTCCAGGGGATCAGGTCTTGATTTGTAATTTTTTTTTAAAAGGGTCAGGTCTGGAAATGTGATTCTGAGCTGGGAGAGGGTGACTTTAGCTCGTGTTTTCATGAGCCGGAGGGACGGTCGTTGGGTCGCTATTATCAGCAGAAGGAGATTGTGGCGGCTCCATCCCCGGCCGCCGGATTAAGAGCACCGGCGGAGAAATCTGCCGCCGGAAAGCCCGCCTCAGGGCGAATTTTGAAGAATGGTGCGGTTGCCCGGGAAATAGCTTTCTTCATTGCATTCCCCGGAGAAATATATTAAGATGACTTTAGCTTTGGAACTGGAGGTTTAATATGGCATCAATAAGTCCTTTTCATGGCATCCGCTACAACCCCAAAACCTGCCCGGACCTGGGCGCCGTGATTACTCCCCCTTACGATGTAATTCAACCGCAGGAACAGGAGGAGTACTACCGGCGCAGCCCTTATAACATTATTCGCCTGGAATACGGGCAGACGGACCCCGGCGACAGCGCTGCCGACAACCGCTATACCCGGGCCGCCGCCGCCTTCCGGCAGTGGCTGGCCGAGGAGGTCCTGATCCGGGAAAAAGAAAAAGCCATCTACCGCTACGAGCAATCCTTTGTCCATAACAACACCCGCTACCTGCGGACAGGCATTATCGTTGCCCTCAAGGTGGAGCCCTATGAAAAAAAGATCATACTGCCCCACGAGGAGACCCTGACTCAACCCAAGTCGGATCGCCTGGAGCTGCTGCGCCACTGCCGGGCCAACTTCAGCCCCATCTTCGGGCTCTTTCCCGACCCGGAGCAGCGGGTGGAGCAGATCTGCGCCGCCGGCTCCGGCGAGCTGCTCTACGATTTTACCGATGAGCACGGCGACAGGCACCGGCTCCTGGCCATCAAGGATCCCTCCCTCTGCCGGCAGTTGGTCGACTTCCTGGCCCCCCTTCCCGTCTTCATCGCCGACGGTCATCACCGCTACGAGACGGCTCTCAACTACGCCGCCTCTGCGGATTTGGAGCGCCATCCCGGGCACGGCTACGTTCTCTGCACTCTGGTCAGCCTGCACCACCCGGGGCTGGTGGTGCTCCCCACCCACCGCCTGCTGCACAGCCTCACCCCGGCGCAACTGGAGAAGCTTCTTCCGCTGATCCGGCAAAATTTTGCACTGCTGGAATGGGGGAATCTGGAGCGGCTGGACTGGCCGGCGTTTTGGGAAGTTCTGGACAGGCAGGCCCAGGAGGGGCCCGCCATGGGCTTGCTCCTTCCCCGGGAGGTCTACATCCTTAAAGCAAAGACTGGCGAAGACCGTCTGGATGTCTCCCTGCTGCAGGAGTTGATCTTTGAGAAGCTGCTTCCCCCCGGCCAAGACGTAGAGTCATGCCTGGACTTTACCCGCAGCGAGGAAGAGGCCCTTGCCGGGATCCGGGCCGGGAGATGGCAGGCCGCTTTTATCTTGAGGCCGGCCTCGGTAGAGCAGATTACCAGGATGGCCTACCGGGGAGAGAGGATGCCCCAGAAGGCCACCTACTTTTACCCCAAGCTGCCCAGCGGTCTGGTAATCTACCACCTGGACCAGAGTTTGTAGCGGGGCACAAAAAAGCCCGATGCCGTTAACCAAAAGAGAAATGAAATTTCCCACAAGATCCCGGCTCTCTGCGGGTGAAAAAGTCTGGTCAAGTTAATTTAATTAGGGGCTGATGAATTTTGGCAAGGTCCCTGACCTGTGGGAAATGAAAAGACTGTCCNNTTAAGGAAGCTCCCGCCTCCCTAGGGCTTCCCTTCTCCTGCCGGAGTTCCCAGCAGCCTTTCCAGCTGCCGCCACAGCTCCGGTTTTTTCTTGGCCAGGTTGACGGGCCGCCCCTGCCGGTTCACGAAAGCATGCTCCGTGGTGCCGGTAGCCAGCAGCTTCTGCCCTCGGTATACTTCATAGCGAAACCGCAGCCGGGTGCTGCGCAGCAGGTCCAGGGCGGTAGCCACCGTCAACTGGTCGTCGTAGCGGGCGGGAGCCCGGTAGCGGCAGGAGGCTTCGATGACGGGCAGCTCCAGACCCTGGGCCGACAGCTCCGGGTAGGGCAGGCCCCGAGCGCGCATGAATTCGGCGCGCCCCACTTCAAACCAGACCAGGTAGTTGGCATGATAGACAATTCCCATCTGGTCCGTCTCGGCGTAGCGCACCCTGATCCTGGTTTCATGTCTGCATTCCATTGCAGGCAACACTCCTCAGCGCAGGACGGTAGCCTCCCCGCGGTAAATCAAGCCCCGGAAAGCATCTACCGTAATTCGCTGGCCATGTTTTATCTTCCTGGTGGCCCCCTCCGCCCCCACCACGGCGGGCTTTTTCAGATCCATGGCGACCCGGGCGGAATAGGAAGTCAGGCCTCCTTCCTCGGCAATCAAGGCAGCAGCTTTTTGCACGGCGGGGAGGCAGCGGCTGTCCGTATTCCCGATGACCAGGATCTCTCCCTCCCGGATGCCTTCCCAGGAGCCCCCTTCCTCCACCACAAAGGCGCTGCCCGTTACCGCCCTATTGCCCAGTCCGGAGCCCCGGACCAGGACCTCCGCCACCGTCTCCACCCGCAACAGGTTGGTAGTCCCGGAAACCCCCACGGGGACCCCCGCTGTGATCACCACCAACTCTCCTTCCTTGACCAGCCCCTCCCGCAGGGAAGACTGGATGGCGGCGGCAAACATCTCGTCGGTGGTCCGGGTCGGCGGGCACAAAACGGGGTAGACCCCCCAGGTCAGCTTGAGGAAGCCCGCCACCCGGGGGCTGGAGGTGACGGCAATGATCCGGGACCGGGGCTTGTACTTGGAAACCATCCGGGCGGTATGCCCCGAATGGGTGGCGGTAATGATGGCGGCGGCATTCAACTCCTGGGCGGTGTGGCAGGTGGCAAAGCTGATGGCGTCCGTTACCGTCCGCTCCATGACCGATTCGAAGAAGCGCAGGTTTTCCTTGTAGTGCAGCGCCTCCTCGGTGCGCCGGGCGATACGGCTCATGGTGGCCACCGACTCCACGGGGAAGCGGCCAACGGCGGTCTCCCCGGAGAGCATAACGGCGTCGGTGCCGTCGAAGATGGCGTTGGCCACATCGCTGGCCTCCGCCCTGGTGGGCCGGGGGTGCTCAATCATGCTCTCCAGCATCTGGGTGGCGGTAATCACCGGCTTCCCCGACCGGTTGCACTTCCGGATGATCATTTTTTGCAGCAGGGGCACCTCTTCCGCCGGTATCTCCACCCCCAGGTCTCCCCGGGCCACCATCACCCCGTCGGCGGCCTCCAGGATCTCGTCGAAATTCTGCATTCCTTCCCGGCTCTCGATCTTGGCAATAATGCGGACCTCCGTAGGGAACTTCTCCAGCCAGCGCCGGACCTCCAGGATATCCTCCCGGCAGCGGGTAAAGGAAGCGGCCACAAAGTGGACCCCTTCCTCCAGGGCCATCTCCAGGTCCTCCCGGTCTTCCTCGCTCAGCGCCGGCAGGTTGATCCGGGTCCCGGGGAGGTTGAGGCCCTTGTAGTTCCGAAGGGCGCCCCCGTGCCGAACCTGGCAGTGGATTTCGCTGCCGGCGATCTCTACTACCTCCAGCTCGATGAGGCCGTCATCGATGAGAATGGTCCTCCCCGCCTCCAGATCCCGGGGGAGCCCCTCATAGGTCACCCCCACCCGTTGTTCATCGCCCAGGATATCCGCCGTGGTTAAAATAAACTCCTGGCCCTCCTTCAGGATCACCTCGCCGGCTTCCAGCGGCCCCGTGCGCACTTCGGGCCCCCGGGTATCCACCAGGATAGCTACCGTCTTGTTCAGCCTCCCGGCGGCTTCCTTGACCATCCTAATCCGCCGCCGGTGCTCTTCTCTCTTCCCGTGGGAAAGATTAAGCCTGGCCACATCCATCCCCGCCCGGATTAAGGCGACCATCTGCTCCAGGCTGTCCGTGGCCGGACCGATGGTGGCTACAATCTTGGTCCGTCTCAAGCAGTATACCTCCCGTCCCAATCCGTATCCAGATCAATATAGCGACAGGATATGGGCCAGCTCGTAAGCCTCCGCCGGGAAGGTCTTCTCCCCGGAAAAAACCTCCGCCAGGGGCACGGGCTCGATCCGGCCCTTTACATAGCCGACCATGACTCCGTTCTCGCCCCGGCGGAGCAAGTCCACGGCGGCGGCGCCCATCTGGGTAGCCAGGATCCGGTCCGCGGCCGTGGGGGTGCCTCCTCGCTGCAGGTGCCCCAGAATGGTAACCCTGGTCTCCAGCCCCGTCCGCTTCTTTATCTCCTCCCCCATCTTCATGGCGCTGGCCGCCCCCTCGGCGACGACGATAATGCTGTGGCTCCGGCCGTGTTCCTTGGCAGCCAGAAGGCGGCGGCAGATTTCCTCCAGGTTAAATTCCATTTCCGGAACCAGGATGGATTCGGCCCCGCCCGCCAACCCCGAAGCCAGGGCGATAAAGCCGGCACAGCGCCCCATAACCTCGATGACGAAAACCCGCTCGTGGGAGGTGGCCGTATCCCTCAACCGGTTAATAGCATCCGCCGCCGTATTTACTGCCGTGTCAAAACCGATGGTCAAGTCGGTCCCGTAGATGTCGTTGTCGATGGTGGCGGGAATGCCGATGAACCTGAGGCCTCGCTCCTGCAGAGCGGCCCCGCCCCTGAAGGAGCCGTCGCCTCCGATGACGATCAAAGCTTCGATCCCCTGCTCCCGCAGCCAGGCGGCGGCCTGGTCCTGCACCGATGCCCGGCAAAATTCGGGGGCCCTGGCGGTGCGCAGAATGGTTCCACCCCGGTGAATGATATCGGCCACGGAACGATGGTTCAGGGGGCGAAAGCCTTCTCCGTTGAGCAGGCCGGCAAAGCCTCGTTCAATGCCGTAAACGGTCAGGCCGTAATAGCCGGCCCGGCGGACCACCGCCCGGATGGCGGCGTTCATCCCCGGAGCGTCTCCTCCGCTGGTCAAAAGAGCAATCTTCATCAGACCGGGTCACCTCTTTTGCTGAGATTAAGGACTTAGAAAACTGTCGTTCAACTCCTGGCATTTGACGGTACCTGGCCCCAGCAGTTTAAGCAGCTTCTCCTGCAGCGCCGGGTTGTCCTCCACCCAGTAATCCTCGCTCAGCAGGATCATCTTCTTCTTGTTTTCGAAATAGAGGTATACCGGCATCCCTCCCCGATGCTCCTGCAGCACTCTTTTCAGGTCCAGGAGCGATTCCATAGGCTGCCCGGCGCGAACCTTCAAGTACATCTGCTTCGGCTCCCGGGGGAGCGCGGAGATGGCTTCGGCAATGATCTTCGCATTTTCCTCCTCTTTTAGATCAGTCTTCCCCTTTATGATCAGCAGGTTGTCCTCCTGGATCAATTCGGAGCGGCGCTGGTAGAGATCGCTAAAGACGATCACCTCTACGCTGCCGGTGAGATCCTCCAGGGTCAGGAAAGCCATGGGCAGGCCTTTCTTGGTGTAGATAGTGCGCATGGCCGCCACAATGCCCCCCACGGTAACCGGCTTGCCGTCCCCCAGTTCCCCCAGCTCGGCACAGCGGGTCAGCCGCTTCATGCGCTCCAGGAGGGGGCGGTACTGCTCCAAGGGGTGGCCGGTGATATACATCCCCAGCATCTCCTTCTCCAAGGCCAGGCGCTCCTTGTAGGAGAACTCCGGGATATCGGGGAGGCGGTCCACCAACTGCTCCACCCTGCTCTCCCGGTCCATCAGGGAGAACATGGAGAGCTGCCCGTTCTCCCTCTCCCTCTGGGCCGTTTGGCCCCGGGCCATCACCTCATCCAGCCCCGCCAGGCAGGCGGCCCGGGAGCCGCACAAGGAGTCGAAGGCGCCGCACTTGATCAGGCTCTCCACCACCTTCCGGTTGCAGAGGCGGGAATCCACCCGGGTGGCAAAATCCAGCAGGGAGATGAAGGGCCGCTCCCGGCGCACTTCCAGGATGGACTCGATGGCCCCCAGGCCTACATTTTTCACCGCCGCCAGGCCGAAGCGAATCCGGTTCTCCCCTACCACGGTAAAGTTGGTTTCGCTTTCGTTGATATCGGGAGGGAGCACCTGGATATTCTGCCGGCGGCAATCAGCAATGTAAAGGGCCACCTTGTCGCTGTTGGCGTGATAGCCGGTCAACAGCGCCGCCATGAACTCCACGGGATAATTGGCTTTCAGGTACGCGGTCTGATAGGCAATCATGGCATAGGCGGCGGCATGGGACTTGTTAAAGCCGTACGAGGCAAACTTAAGGATCAAGTCATAGATGTCCCGGGCCAGCTCCTTGCTGAATCCCTTATTCCGGCAGCCGTTGATGAAGACCTCCCGCTGCTGGTCGAGTATCTCCTTCTTCTTCTTCCCGATGGCCCGGCGCAGCAAATCGGCCTGGCCCAGGGTAAAGCCGGCCATGCGGGCGGCGATCTCCATGATCTGCTCCTGGTAAACGATCACCCCGTAGGTCTCCTCCAGGATGGGCTCCAGGACCGGGTGCAGGTAGTTGATGGGCTCCCGCCCGTGCTTGCTGTTCACAAAGACAGGGATCTGCTCCATGGGCCCGGGGCGGTAAAGGGCCACCACGGCAATGATATCTTCAAACTTGTTGGGCTGCAGGTCGCGCAAGACACCGCGCATCCCCGCACTCTCCAGCTGAAAGATCCCGCTGGTCTCCCCCTGGGAGAGCAGTTCAAAGGTTTTGGGATCGTCCAGGGGGATCTCGTCGATCACCAGGCGCTTCCCGGTGCGCTTGTAGATGTTCTCCAGGGCTTCGCCGATGATGGTCAGGGTCTTCAAGCCCAGGAAGTCCATCTTCAGCAAACCCAGCTTCTCCAGGGTCCCCATGGGAAACTGGGTCACCGTAATCCCGTCGGGAGTCTTCTGCAGGGGGACGTGGTTGACCAGGGGCGTCGGGGAGATAACCACCCCGGCGGCATGGGTGGAGGCGTGCCGGGGCATCCCCTCCAGGGCCATGGAGCCGTCCAGGAGCTGCTTGTAGCGCTGGTCCCGGTACAGGTCCTTAAGCTCTTTGATCTGCTCCAGGGCTTTCTGGATGGTCATCCCGGGCTCAAAAGGAATCAGCTTGGCCACCCGGTCCACTTCCCCATAGGGGAAGGCCAGGACTCGTCCCACGTCCCGGACCGCCGCCCGGGCGGCCATGGTTCCAAAGGTAATGATCTGGGCCACCCGGTCCGCCCCGTACTTCTCCACCACGTACTGCAGCACCTCGTCCCGGCGATCGTCGGCAAAATCGATATCGATATCCGGCATGGAGATCCGCTCGGGATTTAAGAAACGCTCAAAGAGGAGGCCGTAGCGGATGGGGTCAATGCTGGTAATCTTCAAGCAGTAGGCCACCAGGCTGCCGGCGGCGGAGCCCCTCCCCGGCCCCACCAGGATCCCCTGGCTCCGGGCAAAATTAATAAAATCGGCGACAATTAAAAAATAGCTGGAGTAGCCCATCTGCTTGATAACCCCCAGCTCGTAATCCAGGCGTTCCTGCAGCTGGGGCGTGACTTCCGGGTACCTTTCCTCCAGCCCCCGGTAGCAGAGGCGCCGCAGGGTCTCGTCGGCGGTTTCGCCGGAAGGAAGATCGTATTCCGGCAGGTGGTAACCGTCAAAATCGAACTCCACCCGGCAGCGTTCGGCGATCCGCAGGGTATTCTCCAGAGCGTCGGGGCAGTGGGCAAAAAGCTCCGCCATCTCGGCGGGAGATTTCAAGTAAAACTCCTGGCTTTCAAAGCGCAGCCGGTTGGGATCATGGATGGTTTTCCCCGTTTGGATGCAGAGGAGAACATCGTGGATCTCCGCATCCTCCCGCCTCAGGTAGTGCACATCGTTGGTGGCCACCAGGGGGATCTTCTCCTCCCGGGCCAGCCGGATCAAGGCCTCGTTCAAGGAGGCCTGTTCGGGAAGCCGCTGATCTTGCAGCTCGATATAAAAGTTCTCCGGGCCAAACAGTTCCCGGTAGTAGCGCGCCGCAGCCCGGGCTTCGCCGGCCTTCCCCTGCAAGAGCAGGGAGGGTATCTCCCCGGCCAGGCAGCCGCTCAGGGCGATCAGCCCCTCCCGGTGCGCCTCCAGCAGGGAACGGTCCATCCGGGGCTTATAGTAGAATCCTTCCAGGAAACCGGCGGAAACCAGCCGCATCAGGTTGCGGTAGCCCTCCTGGTTCTCCGCCAGGAGCACCAGGTGGTACTGGAAATCGTCCAGCCTCGGCTCCTTCTGGTGTCGGGAACGGGGAGCAACGTAGGCTTCACACCCGATCACCGGCTTCAGGCCGGCCCCAAGGGCTTCCTGGTAGAAGTCGATTACCCCGTACATCACCCCGTGATCGGTAATAGCCAGGGCTTCCATCCCCAGCTCCTTGGCCTGCCGGACCAGCGCCTTGATGCGCGCCGCTCCGTCCAGCAGGCTGTACTCGGTATGGACGTGCAGATGAACAAATCCTGGGTCGCTCACTGGATCAAACCTCGTTTCCGTAATTCTCCGCTGCTATGACTTATTTTCTACTTTCCGACAAGCATTTCCTTTTGCCCCGGGGCATATTATCTGTTAGGCCCTATCTTTGCGGCCCCGGGAAGGGGCGAAGAAAATGGACCGCTACCTCTCAACCCTTGTCCTTACCTTCTGCGTCGCCCTGGGCGTCAACCTGGGAGGAAGCCTGCTGGGTTCCCTGGGGGCTCTGATAACCCGCCGCCCCCCGCTGCATACCATGATGGAGCTCTCCGCGGAATTGAAAATCTGGGCGCTGGTAGCCGCCCTTGGAGGCACCTTCAGCATTATTAAGGTTTTCGAAACGGGGATGTTCGAAAAGCAGTTCGTCGATATCCTGAAGCAGCTGCTCCTCATCGGCAGCGCCTTTCTTGGAGCCCACCTGGGCTATCTGATCATCTCCACCCTGGGGGCCCACCGTTAATGCGCCGCACCCTGGCCGCTCTCCTGCTGGGAGCCGTGGCCGGCGCCGCCGTCACCAACCTGCTGGTCTCCTCCCGCCTGGACCGGCTCTACTGGGAGAAGCAGAATCTTTCCGTCCAGCTTTTCGAAACCATGGAACGCCTGGATAAGATCGAATCCCAGTGGCTTGCCCACCGGGAGGGGGAAATCGCCGCCGTAAACATTGAGTTGGAACACGAACTCGACTCCTTCGTGGAGTTGGAGCTGCGCCGGCTTATCGGCGAAATCACCGCCGACTTGGTGGGAGAGAAGATCGAAGAACTCAACCCCCGCCTGGTGGTAAGCCTGCTCCACGAACGGCGCTTCCGCCTGGAGGACCGGGAGTTCCTGACCCGGGTCAACTGGCTCATTGTGGGGAAAGAGGTGGAGATTAATCTAACCGCCGTTCCCGCTCCCTGATCAGGGCGGCGCTGATGGCCTCCCGCCGCCCCTTGGCCGCCGCCGGAGAAGGGGCCCTCCGCCGCCGCCAGCGCCGGCGGATCCCCTGCAGCCTTGCGCTTCTCCAGGCAGAGACTCCGTATCCCAGCATCGCTCCGGCGGTAGTAAGCAGCCAGAGGAGGGCAAACAAATTGGGGACAGCGGAGAAGCCGGGCTCCGGCAGCAAGAGCAGCCCGGCCAGCATCAGCGCCGCCGAGGCGCCCAGGCCCGCCAGTTCCTTTTGATGGCGCAAGCAGTTCACCCCCCCTTATCATTATAGCGGCCCGGGGCTCGTTTATGCCTCCCCTTTCCCTCCGCCGCGCGGCCGGGTTCCAGGGCGCACCGGCGCCGGAGGCCCTTTCCGAAGGCGGCCGGGAGGCCGGCAATGGTCCTGAAGGGACCGGGGGAGGCCACGAGCCCCTGGCAGCAAACGGTAAAGGGGCCGGCAAACCCGGCGGCGGGGCCGCAAGCCTCCTGATGCCCCACTTCCTTGCCGCGATACAAAAAGGCCGGCAGCCTATCCCCGCCAATGGCTAATACCAAAGATTAAGCAAAAAACCCAGGAAAGGATTCCAAAGCTTCCCCCGGAGGTTCCATTATGCTACAATGGCTTATGGTATTGTGATTTTTGGAGCAGGCTAGCGTTTTGGCAAGATATTAACGGGAAAAGAACAAAGCGAGGAGGATGGGGCTTGCTCATTAAAGACCGCGAACTGCGCCTCTCCCTAAAACTGGTTCTCAGCGCCGCCGCCGTGGCCCTTCTGGCCTGGGTGCTGGTTAAGCTTAAGCCGATCTTGACCGTTTTCATCATCGCCATCCTGGCAGTCTACTGCATCACCCCCCTGGTCAACTTCTTGATCCGGAGAAGATTCCCGCCCGTGCTGGCCGCCATCGGGGCTTCCCTTTTGCTGCTCATCGCCCTCTTCCTCTTCTTCTATCTACTGCTTCCCGGTCTCATCCATGAGCTGGGCCAGCTGGCGACTTTCAGCACCACGGATCTGCTCAGCCTCTCGACGAAGCTGACGGAGTTGATCAATGATCTGGATCAGCGCTACAACCTGCAATTGATGGACACCCTGCTGGATTATATGGACCAGTTTACCGGGCAGATCCCGGCCCGGGTGGAGCAGCTGCTCCTCAGCGCCTCCAGCTTCTTCATGGCCGTTCTCTCCCGGGCCTGGGTCCTGCTGGCCCTGGTCTTCCTGGTCTTTTACCTGGTGCAGGACCTGGAAAAGGCCAAAAAAAATATAACCCTTCTCTTCCCCCAGATTTACCAGGGACGCATCACCCGCATCCTGGGTCTCATTGACGAGAAAGTGGGGGGCTATATCCGGGGCACCCTCCTTAAATGCGCCCTGGCGGGACTGTTGACCAGCATCGGGCTCTTTGTTTTAAAGATGCCCTTTGCTTTGATGTTGGGGGGCCTGGCCGGCCTGCTCAATATTATTCCCTACATCGGCCCGATCCTGGCCGCCGTCCCTGCGGTGCTCCTCAGCCTGCTCCCGGATACGCCCAACATCTTCCTGGTGGTGGGACTTTATATTTTGGTGGAAATAGTCGATTCCTTCGTCTTCACCCCCATTTTCCTGGGGAAGGCCGTGGACTTAAGTCCCCTGACGGTGGTGGTCTCCGTCCTGATCGGGGGTCAGCTGCTGGGAACGCTGGGGATAATCCTGGCCATACCCGCCGCGGCCATCTGCAAGGTACTCCTCTTCCACTATTTTGGGCCCAAGCCCCCGGAACAAAGCAGCGGGGATCTCCCCGCCCCGGTCAAGGGCAGCTCTACGGCGGATTCTCCGCCACAAAGGTAATCTTGGCTTCTCCCCCCGAAGCCGGTTCCAGCCGGAAGGTGGGAAAGCACTCCCGGCAGCGAAAACCGGCCTCCTCCAGAAAGACCCGCATCCTTTCCGGGGAATAGTCTCTTTCCCGGTGGTGCTCTATAAATTTTTCATAGAGGCCGTTCTCCCGCCGGGCAAAAACCACCAGTTCCACCTCCCACAAGCCCGTCCGGGGGGAGTAGCGGGTCTCTCCCACCAGGGTAAACTCCTCCTCTTCGGCCCAAAAAGGAGAGCCCGGCCCGGCCGTTCGCTGCCCCGGGCGGCAGAGATCGAAGATAAAGAGCCCCCCCGGCTCCAGGACGGCCCTAACCGCCGCCAGGGCGGCCCTCAAGTCTTCTTCCTCGGTTAAATAGTTCAGGCCGTCCTGAAAAAGCAAGGCGGCCTGAAATTTCTCTTCCAGCTTCAAAGTGCGCAAATCCGCGCGGTAAAAGGAAAGGGGAAGCCCTTCTCGACTCGCCTTTATCCGGGCCTCTTCCAGCATCGCCGCCGAAAGGTCTACTCCCGCTACCCGGTAGCCGCGGCGAGCAAAAGGCAGGGCGGAGCTTCCCGTTCCGCAGGCCAGGTCCAGCAATTTCCGGGGTCGCCGGCGGAAGCGCCTGAAGATCGCCTCCACGTAGTCGGCCCAGGCCTCGTAATCGACTCCGGCCATGATCCGGTCGTAGATGCGGGCCAGCCGGGCATAGGGATCAACAGCAGTCATGGTCTTCCTTCGGGGCCGGACCTCCCTCTTCCCCTTCTCCTTCCTCTCCTTCTTCTCCCTTCAAAAGCTCGTTGAACCGCTTCAAGGCGCTGATCACCCTGCCGTTAAAAGAATCGGGCGGGTAGGTGCCGTCTTCCCGGAGTTCGCCGATTTCCATCCCCGTCAACAGCGCCAAGCCCTCTTCCACGGTGGAGATGGCATAGATATGGAAGCGCTTCTCTCGCACCGCCGTCACGATCTCTTCGGACAACATCAGGTCTTTCCGGTTCTGAGCGGGGATAATAACCCCCTGGTCGCCGGTGAGTCCCTTTACCTTGCAGGCGTTGTAGAAGCCTTCGATCTTCTGGTTGACCCCTCCCACGGGTTGGATCTCTCCCTTTTGGTTCACCGAGCCCGTGACCGCCAGGCTCTGCTTCAAGGGCACCCCGGCCAGGCTGGAGAGGAGGCAGAACAGTTCCGCCGCCGAGGCGCTGTCCCCCTCCACCCCCTGGTAGGACTGCTCAAAGCAGAGGGAGGCGGAGAGGTTGATGGGCACCTGCTGGCCGTAGCGCATCCCCAGGTACCCGCTGAGAATCAAGACTCCCTTGTCGTGGATCTTGCCGCTGAGCTGGCTTTCCCGCTCGATGTTGATGATCCCCCGGCGGCCCAGGAAGGTGTTGGCGGTGATCCGGGATACCCTTCCAAACTGGTAGTCTCCCAGGTCGATGACGGAGAGCCCGTTGATCTGGCCTATCTTCTCTCCTTCTACGTCCAGGAGTATCAGCCCCCGCTCCACCGCCTCGCTGATCTTCTGCTCGTATTTCTTGCAGCGGTAAATCTTCTCCTCCAGGGCCTTATCCACGTGTTCGGCCTTGACGATATCGCTCCCGTCCCTTTCCGCCCAGGCGTCGGCTTCGTACAGCAGCTCCACCACTTCGTTGAAGCGGGTGCTCATCTTGTCCTGCCGCTCGGCCAGGCGGGCGCTGAACTCCACCACCCGGGCCACCGCTTCCCGGTGGAAGTGGCGCAGGTTCTCCTGCTGGCAGTGGGTGGATATGAAACCGGCCATCCGGTAGATATTGTCCTGGTTGCGATCCATCTCCGAGTCAAAATCGGCTTTTACCTTGAACAGCTTGCGGAAATCTTCATCGTAATGATAAAGGAGTTGGTAGATAAGGGGGCTGCCGATCATGATTACTTTCAGGTTGGCGGGAATGGGCTGGGGGCGCAGGGTGGACATGGCCATCAGCCCATATTGTTCCCCGATATTCTCGATCCGGATCTCTCTGGTCTTCAGAACCCTTTTCAACGCTTCCCAGCTCTGGGGAGAAGAGAGGACATCCCGGGCCTGCAGGATCAGGTAGCCGCAGTTGGCCCGGTGAATGGCTCCGCCCTTGATCATGGTCAGGTCTGTAACGATCATGCCCAGGCGGTTTTCGTATTCCACCCGGCCAATCAGGTTGTAGTAGGAGGGATTGGTCTCATAGATGACGGGGCTTCCGCAGGTCTCCCGGTTATCCACCACCAGGTTTACCTTGTAGCGGATCTCCGCCTGCTCCACGTTCTGCCGGCGCAGCCAGAAAAAGGGGTTCTGGGCCTCCTCTTCATCGACCATGAACTCCGACAAGTTGCTTAGAATATCTTCCTGGACCGCCTTGAGATAGTTCTTTACCGGCTCAAACTGGTCGTACTTCTCCATGAGATCGTTGAAGAGGTGGCCGATGGCCATCAGCCCGATCTCCTGCTGCAGGTTCTTGAACTTCTCTTTCAGCTGCTTTTCCGCTTTCTGGATCCGGCGCATAATCTCCATGGCCTTCAGCTGCAGTTCCGATGATTTTTGTTCCAGTTCCTCCTTGACGGACTGCTCCAGTTGGGCATAGTTCTCTTCGCTGATGGGCTCTCCATTCACCAGGGGGACGGTGATAAACCCGGAGCTGGTTCGCTTCAGGGTAAACCCCTGCTCCCGGGCCACCTGGTTTAACTCCTCCAGCAGGCCGGCCCGGGTCTCCTGGAACTGCTTGACATAAAAGGCCTTCTGCCGTTCGTAGTCCTCCCCGTCAAAAGCCTTGGGGATGGTCTGCTTGATGTCCTCGAGCAGTTCCTCCATCTCCCGGCAGAAAACGGAACCCATGCCTGCCGGCAGCCGCAAGGCCATGGGCTCTCCGGGATTCTCGAAATTATAGACATAAAACCAGTCATCGGGCACGGGTTCTTCAGCGGAGATCTTCTTGACAATGGTTTGGGCGTAACTGGTTTTCCCCGTCCCCGTCAAGCCCGTCATAAAAATATTGTACCCGGGTCGCTTGATGCGCAGGCCGAATTCCATGGCCCGTTCCGCCCGCTCCTGCCCGATCATCCCCTCCAGGGGAGGAACTTCGGCGGTGGTTTCAAAAGGCAGCTGCTGGGGATCCAGCTTATACTTTAGTTCTTCAGGTGTTAGCTCTTCCCAGGGCATATCTCCCTCTCCTTCTTTAATTTCTGGAATTCTCTCGGCTCCCGGGTGCGGCGGCCCTGGGGGCAGAGGTCGGCCAGGAAGCAATCCCGGCAGCGGGGCTGCCTGGCGGAGCATATTTCCCGTCCCAGGGCAATAAGCCGGTGGTGAACGGCCATCCACTCCCCGGGGGGGAGAGCGGCTTTTAACTCCTCCTCCACCTTCTCCGGGCTTCCTCCCCGGGCCAGCCCCAGCCGCCTGGCAACCCTGAAAACATGGGTATCCACCGCCAGGGCCGGCCGGCCGAAGGCCGTCCCCAGGATTACGTTGGCCGACTTGCGCCCTACTCCGGGCAAAGCCCTCAAAGCCTCGAAGTCAGCGGGCACTTCTCCCCCGTGCTCCTCGACGATGCGCCGGCTGGCCTCCACCAGATAAAGGCTTTTCCGCCGGTAGAGGCCGCATCCTTTCAGGTACGGCTCCAGCTGGGAGGGCTCCAGCCGGGCCATCTGCTCCGGGCCGGGAAATTTTTCAAAAAGGGGCCCCGTGACCCGGTTAACCTGTTCGTCAGTGGTCTGGGCAGAGAGAATAACGGCGACCAGCAGTTGAAAATTGCTCTTATATTTTAACTTGGTTTTCGCCTCGGGATATCTCTCCTCCAGCCGGGAGAGGATCTCCTGGAGGCGCCGGCCTTCCCCGGGGTTGGCGATTTCTTCTTGATTAAACATGGCAATATTATAACTTTTCTTGCCTTACCGGTAAACCCTCGGCCGGGAACCACCATCCGGGGCCGCCGGCAGCTTTGAGCAAGGCCCCAATTGGGCCGGCGCCCCTTCAATAATGGGCCGGGATTTATCTCTCCAGGAACGAGGGCCTTATCTCCCCGAACCGGTGCCTTATTCTCCGCCCGGCCGCATCTTTTGAGCACCCCTCCATTATATTTTATTCGTCCATTTCTTCCTTTCTTTAACCTTTTTTTTTCTCCTTCCTTGAACTTTCTGTTGGGCACCCTCCCCGTACAAAAAAATCACCGCCTAGACGGTGAACGACGCCCATCGCCCTTTCCGGGGAGCCGAACCGGTGCCCCTTCCCTAGGGCCAGGCTACCGCCCCAAGGCGGCGCAGCTCCCGGATCTCTTCCCCGGAGTAGTCCAGGCTCTCCAGGATTTCCACGGTATGCTCCCCCAGGCGCGGCGGCTCAATCCGGCGCCGGCCCGGAGCCCCGTTAAAGCGCAAGGGGAAGCCCGTCTCCCGGTGCCCCTTCCCTTCCTCTCCCTCCGTCTCCACCCAAAAGCCTCTGGCCCGGGCCAAGGGATGGGCGGCGGCTTCTTCCAGGCTTAAAACCGGTTCGCAGCAAGCATCGTGTCCGGCAAAAAAGGAGGTCCAGTAGGCCCGGCTTTTGCTTTTAAAGAGCCCGGCCACCTCCCGGATCAGCTCTTCCTGCCCATCGGGATCAAACTGGCGGGGAATCCACTCGGGCCTATCCACCGCCCGGCAGAAGTTTTGCCAGAAAACCGGTTCCAGGGCGCCCAGGCTCATGAAGCCGCCGTCGGCGGTCCGGTACAGGTTGTAGCAGGCGAAGGCGCCGGTAAGGGGGCTGGCGCCCCGCCGGGGCAGTTCCTCTCCGTCCTCCAGGGCGCGGGCGGCATAGGTTAGCCAGGGCAACAGCCCTTCCGTCATGGAGACATCTACATGGGTCCCTTCCCCGGTGCGCCCGCGGGCAAACAAGGCCATCATGATCCCGGCCAGGGCCATCAGGGTCCCGCCGCCGATATCGGCCACCTGGATCGCCGGCATCACCGGCCCGCTGCCGGGAGCGGCGCTGAGCTCCAGCAAGCCGGAAAGGGCGGTATAGTTCAGATCGTGACCCGCCCGCTGCCGGTACGGGCCGTCCTGCCCGTAGCCGGATATGGAAGCATAGACCAGGGTCGGGTTTAACTGCCTTAGTTGCCGGTACCCCAGGCCCAGCCTCTCCATCACCCCCGGCCGGAACCCTTCCACCAGCACGTGGCAGCGGCCGGCCAGCTTTTTGATGATCTCCCGGCCCGCCTCCGTCTTTAAATTAACGGCCAGACTTCTCTTATTCCGGTTCAACTCCCGGAAAAAGGAGCCGCTCCCCCGCCAGGGCTTTCCCACCGCCCGGGTGGGATCCCCGGTGAAGGGGTCTTCCACCTTGATTACCTCAGCGCCGTAATCCCCCAGGATCCTGGTACAGAGGGGCCCCGGGAGCAGCCTGGTAAAATCCAGGACCTGCAAACCCTCCAGGATCAACGGTTCTCCCCCCGATTCATTATTTGTCGCCGGCACCATGGGTGTAGCGGGGCAATAGAACCGGGGAGACCCGCTGCCCGGCCAGCCCCCTGGCTTCCAACTCCTCCTGGTAGCGGTAGACGTGCTCCAGGCTAAGGCGCCCCGGCCGAATTTCGGCACTTTTTTCCGCGGCATGGCGCCCGGCCCGGCGCCCAAAAACCAGGATATCTAGCAGGGAATTGCCCATCAGGCGGTTGCGGCCGTGGATCCCCCCCGCCACCTCCCCGGCGGCGTACAGGTTTTCCACGGTGGTGGCCCCGTTTTCATCGATGGCCAGCCCCCCGTTCTGGTAATGGAGGGTGGGGTAGATCAACATGGGCTCCTTGCGGATATCGATCCCGAAGCGGGCGAACTGCCGCAACATGGCCGGAAGCTGCCGCTCAATGGTCCCCTGGCCATGGGTCAGTTCGATCAGGGGCGAATCCAGCCACACCGCCGTCCCCGTAGGCAAGGGGACCCCCAGCCCCCGCCGGCACTCGCGGATAATGGCGGAAGCCTCCACGTCCCTGGTCTCCAGGTGGTAAACAAATTGCTCCCCCCGGACATTTATGGGCGTAGCGCCCAGGCTGCGGACCTTCTCCGTCACCAGCAAGCCCAGCAGCTGGGGAGGGTATGCCCCCCCGGTGGGATGGTACTGGATGGAATCGGCGAAAGCGGTGCGGGCGCCGGCCCGGTAGGCGATCACCAGTCCGTCGCCCGTGGCCCCGTAATGATTGCTGGTGGGAAAGCCCTGATAGTGCAGCCTCCCCGAGCCCCCGGTAGCCAGGATCACAGTGCGCGCCCGGACCACGTGGCAGCTCTCCGTCTCCAGGTTGAAGAGGACGGCCCCCGCCGCCCGGCCCTTCTCGTCCAGGAGCAGTTCCAGGGCCGGGCAGAATTCGATGTACTCCACGCCCCGGTTCAAAATTTCATCCCTCAGGGTGCGCATGATCTCCGCGCCGGTATAGTCCCGGGCGGTATGCATCCGCTTCCGGGAGGTGCCGCCCCCGTGGATGGTGATCATTCGCCCCTCTTCATCCTTGTCGAACATGGCCCCCATGCGCTCCAGCCAGGCAATTACGCCGGGGGCGTCCCTGACCAGGGCCCGGACCAGCTCCGGCCGGTTCTCAAATCGCCCGCCGCCCATCACGTCAAGATAATGAATGGCCGGGCTGTCCTGGGGTTTATCCGCGGCCTGGATCCCCCCCTGGGCCATCATGGTATTGGCGTCGCCCAGCCTCAGCTTGGTAGCCAGGAGGACCTTTCGCCCCAGGGAAAAGGCTTCCAGGGCCGCCGCCGCCCCGGCGCCGCCGCCCCCGATTACCAGGACGTCCACGTCAAATTCGGGATGCTCCAGGTCCAGTTCAGCGCTAAGCAGGCGGGAGTCGGCCTCAAAGATATCGGCCATCTCCAGGGGGAGGCGCACTCCCCGGTCCACGCCCACCTGCAGGGGGCGAAAAGCCTCCTCCATGAAATCGGGGTGGTACTCCTTCAAAACCTGGGCCCTCTCCTCCGGGGTCATGCGCGGGTAGTGCACGTTGACCCGGGAAGGCCTGGTCTCTTCCACCTTTTTCATCAACTCCCGCAACTCAGGAGGGTAGGGCACTGTATCTTCTCTCCTCTCCGCGGCAAGCTGCCGCCCGAAAAGCTACTCTATGTCCCGCTGGTTGTAGAGCTCGGCCAGCCGCTCCGGCGAAGCTTTCATCAACTCTTCCATGTCCCGGTCATAATTGCCCGCCTCGATCTCCCTTACCCGCTCCGCCAGCAGGGGATCGGGGGGGGCCACGTGGCGCCCGTAAATCCTCCGCGCCGCCAGCCCTGCATTATATTGCACGATATTGACGGGGCAGCGGGAAGCGCAGAGTCCGCACATCACGCAGTCAAAGGAAAGATCCGCCGCTTCTTTCCATTCTCCCCGCTGCAAGTGTGCAATATATTGCATGACATCCAGATCCTGGGGGCAAACCTTGGTGCAGGAGCCGCACCCCAGGCAGCGGAAGATCTCCGGATAAAGCACGGCAAATTCCGCCAGGGTGGGCTTAATCTTTTCCAGGTCGAAGACGGCTTTCCTTCCGGGAAAGAAGGGGATCTGGGCCAGGTACATCCCCGGCTCCACCTTGGTCTGGCAGGCCAGGCCTACTTGAAGCTGGTAAGAGCCGGCGATCCGGTAGACGGTGGCACAGGCGCCGCAAAAGCCGGCCCGGCAGCCGCAGCCTCTTTTCAGTTGGTAGCCGGCATACTCCATCGCCTCCAGGATGGTCAGCTCCCCGGGAACCAGGTACTGCTTGCCCATGATGAAAATCTCAATCTTCTTTGTATCTTTGCTCATCGGACCAACCTCTCCCTAATCCCCCGGCGGTTTGGGAATCAAGCTGCTTTCCATCATCAGGCGGGTAGTCTCCTGGGCCCGGCGAATCCGGGCTTCCGCCTCCCGGTAGAGCTCCTCTTCGCTGCGCTGCAGGCGGGCCACCCCCTCGGCCATGGCTCTCAGCGCCGTGGCGGTGGCCACCCGGGGGAAAACCTCCCAGTCGTCCATGGTGGGCAAAATCTTTTCCGGATTCATCCCCCCGTCGGGAGCGCATGCCGCCAGGGCCTCCGCCGCGGCAATGCACATGCCGTCGGTGATGGTGGTGGCCTGAACATCCAGCACTCCCCGGAAGATGGCCGGAAAGCCCAGGGAATTGTTGACCTGGTTGGGAAAATCGGAGCGGCCGGTGGAGACGATTTTGGCTCCCGCTTCCTTGGCCTCCCAGGGCCAGATCTCCGGAATGGGGTTGGCGCAGGCAAAGACAATGGCCTCATCGGCCATGGAGGCCACCCACCCCGGGGCCACGGTGCCGGGACCCGGCCGAGAGAGAGCAATGAGCACATCGGCTCCCCGGAAGGCCTCTTCGGGGCCGCCGGCAATCCCCTTCCCGTTGGTCTGGAGGCAGATGGCCCATTTTTCCGGGTGGCTCTGCTCCAGCTCCCTTCTTCCCCGGTGCAGGGTTCCCCGGCTGTCCAGCATGATCACCTTCGCGGGATCAACCCCGGCGGCGATGAGCAGCCTGAGGGTGCAGATGTTGGCCGCCCCGGCGCCGAACATCACCACGTTAACCTCGTTGATTTTCTTCCTTACAATCTTCAGAGCATTGAACAAGGCGGCCAGGGTTACCAGGGCCGTTCCCTGCTGGTCGTCGTGCCAGACGGGGATGCGGCACTCCCGCCGCAGGCGCTCCAGGACATAAAAACATTTCGGGCTGGCGATATCCTCCAGGTTAATCCCCCCGAAGGAAGGCTGGAGCATCTTTACAAAATTGATCAGCTCATCAGGATCCTTGGTATCCACGCAAATGGGGAAGGCGTCCACCCCGCCCAGGTACCTGAAGAGGAGGGCCTTTCCTTCCATGACCGGCAGGCTGGCTTCGGCCCCGATGTCCCCCAGGCCCAGAACCCGGGTGCCGTCGGATACCACGGCCACATAATTGCCCTTGTTGGTGTACTTGTAAACCTCTTCCGGGTTCTTGTGGATGGCCTTGCAGGGCTCCGCCACCCCCGGCGTGTACCAGATGGCGAAGTCATCCAGATCCCGCACGCAGCACTTGGCGGTAACTTCCACTTTGCCCCCGTAGAAAGGATGCAGTTCCATGGCCTTCCGGGCCGGCAATTTGGCCTTGGCCAGCAGCTCATCCTTGTTCATTTGCCTACCTCCCCAGTTTCGTCTCCCCGCGCATACGCCTGGGCTCCCTCCCGGTACAGATCGTTGCCGTAAATGTCGTTTATCACCACCGCGGGAAAATCTTTAACCTCCAGGCGGTAGATGGCTTCCGCTCCCAGTTCCGGGTAGGCCACCGGCTCACAGCGGGTAATGCGCTTGGAAAGCAGGGCCCCGGCCCCTCCCACGGCGGCCAGGTAAACCCCCTTGTATTCTTTCAAGGCCTCGACGACCTTTTCGCTGCGGCTTCCCTTCCCGATGCAGGCCTTCATGCCGTGCGCCAGCATCTGCGGTGTATAGGGGTCCATACGGCCGCTGGTGGTGGGTCCGGCGGAACCGATGACCTGCCCCGGGCGGGCCGGGGTGGGGCCCACGTAGTAAATGATCTGACCTTTTAAGTCCAGGGGCAGGGGCTCTCCCTTCTCCATCAGCTCCACCAGCTTCTTGTGGGCGGCATCCCGGGCGGTATAGATCACGCCGTCGATCAAAACGTTGTCTCCTGCTTTCAGCTGCCGAACGTCCTCATCGGTCAGGGGCGCCTGCAAACGCTTTATCTCCACCGCAAACTCCTCCTTTGGGGCTTAAAAGCCGGCTAGATAATCCTCTCCAAGTGACGGCTGGCATGGCAGTTTATATTGACCGCAGCAGCCAGGCTGGCGATATGGGAGGGAAAGGTCTCGATATGCACCGCCAGGGCGGTCACCCGCCCCCCGAAGCCCTGGGGCCCGATGCCCAGGTCGTTTATCCTGG
>LFRQ01000069.1 GCA_001512835.1 Clostridia bacterium DTU022 | reverse complement strand
CCTGGCTTTTGCCGGAGAGATGCTCTCCCTCCTGGAAAGATGGCCCGGCTGGTTTGCCGGAGTCGTCTACCTGTTCACCGTATTGCTCCTGCTGCTCCCGGCCAGGCTTGGCTATATGGAATATCCGGACCTGGGAGTGCGCCGGGAGACCCTCCGCAACGGGTATGTCATCGCCGTCTTCGCAGCCGCCGTCTTAACGGCCGCCACCATGTACAGGCCCGCGGCAGGAAGCCCTCCGGACCCGGCCGCCCTGGCCGCCCTGATCCTTGCCGGCCTGGTCACCGCCTTGGGACGGGAACTGGTCTGGCACGGTTTTATCCAGACTACCCTGGTACGCAAGCTGGGCACCGTCTGGGGCTTTCTGGCCACCGTGGTCCTGGTGGGCTTGCTGCACCTGGCCTGCCTGGCTTCTTTCCAGCCCTGGCTGCTGTCCTATCCCTTCGGCTGGCTGGAGCTGCTGCTGGAACCGGGCCTGGCCGCCGTCCTGGGCTTCCTCTACTTGCGTACCGAAAACATTTTGAGCTGCACGCTCCTGCATGCCTGGATATTGCTGCTGCCGCAAATTTGGTAGCGTTAAAAAAAGAGGTGGAAATACTTTGGTCGATAAAGAGAAAATTGCCAAAGCGGTGGAGATGATTCTGGAGGCTATCGGCGAGGATTTAAACCGGGAAGGCCTGCGGGAAACTCCCCAAAGGGTAGCCAACATGTACAGCGAAGTATTCGCCGGCTTAAAGCAGGACCCCAGGGCTCCTCTGCGAACCTGCTTTACCGCCGACGAGCATGACGAGATCGTGTTGGTAAAGGATATCTCCTTTTATTCCATGTGCGAACACCACCTCCTCCCTTTTTACGGCAAGGCCCATATTGCCTATATACCGGGAGAAGGAAGAATCGTCGGCCTGAGCAAGCTGGTCCGGGTTATTGAAATCGTCGCCCGGCGCCCCCAGCTCCAGGAGCGCCTGACCAGTACCGTAGCCGATATTATTACCAGCGAGCTGAAGCCCAAGGGAGTGGTGGTGGTCGTGGAGGCGGAGCACCTGTGCATGAGCATCCGGGGGGTCAACAAGCCCGGCGCCATAACGGTAACTTCCGCCGTCCGGGGAGTCTTCCGCCGCAATCCCAGCTCCCGACAGGAAGTTTTCAGCTTGATTAAAGGCAATAGGTTATAATTAAGGGGGGGATGTCGATGGAACGGATTAATCGTTTAATATTTGATGAAGAGTACCGCCTCTATTTGCTTAAGAATAAGGCCCCGGAGGAAACCAGGATTTTCTGCAAGCATGATTTCGAGCACCTGTTGAACGTGGCCCGCTTAACCTACCTGCTGCTCCTGGAGGAAGGCTGCCCCTTTATCTCGAAGGAACAGGCCTATGCCGCCGGCTTGCTGCACGATATCGGCCGCTGGAAGGAATATCTTGACGGGGTGGATCATGCCGAGTACGGGGCCCAGCTGGCGGAGCCCATCCTGCATCGCTCCGGCTTCCAGCCCGAAGAGATCGACCTCATCGTTGAAGCCATCCGCCAGCACCGCGGAAAAATTGATCCTCAGGAGCCCCTCTCCCCCTTGGGCCGGGCCTTGCGGCAAGCGGATCAACTCTCCCGCCTCTGCTTCATGTGCACCGCCTTGTCCGATTGCAAGCAGATCATTAATCGTCCCAACATAGAGGGCTTGATCTCCTGAGGGAGGAAGGAAGGAAAAATGATCCAGGTCTGCCTTTACAAAATGAGCGATCCGGAAGGGGAGCTTCTAAAGCTGGGCTGCGACCGGCTGAGCGCCGCCCTGTCGGCTTCCCAGGCCCGCCACCTGACCTTAAAGCTGAGGGGAATCCCCGCGGACGGGGCTTTGCTCCTCCAGCGGGAGGCTCTCTCCCTGGGAGCGGAGGCGGCGCTGCCCGAAAAAGCTTCCCGGCTGGGGAAGAAGCCGGTAGACCTGATCCTGATGGGAACGGAGGGGCAACTGGAGAAGCTCTGCTCCCGGCTGGATTTGCAACGGGAAGAACTGCCTTCCCTGGGCGAGCAAATCCGGAAGCTGCTGGCCGCCTCCCGGCGGCGCCGGGGGGAACTCCAGCTGGGCAACGCCCGCTTCCCCCTGGGGGAGCGGACCCTGATCATGGGGATCCTTAATGTAACCCCCGACTCCTTCTCGGACGGCGGCAGGTACAACCTCCTGGAGCAGGCCCTGCAGCACGCCCGCCGGATGGTTGCCGAAGGCGCGGACATTATCGATATCGGCGGGGAATCCACCCGGCCGGGAGCCCAGCCCGTCAGCGCCGAGGAGGAGCTGCGCCGGGTCATCCCCGTAATCGAAGCCCTAAAAAAGGATCCCGCCTTTACCACCCCCCTCTCCATCGACACCTACAAAGCCGAAGTGGCCCGGGCCGCCCTGGAGCTGGGCGTAGATATGGTTAACGATGTCTGGGGCTTTAAAGCGGACCCGGGGCTGGCAACCGTGGCCGCCTCCTTCAAGGTCCCCGTCTGCTTGATGCACAACCGCAAGAGCAACGTCTACCGGGACCTGATCCCCGACATTCTGGCCGAGTTGCAGGAATCCATCGACCTGGCTCTCCAGGCGGGCATCAGCAGCGACCGGATTATTATCGATCCCGGCATCGGCTTCGGCAAGGACTGGCAGCAAAACCTGGAAGTAATGCACCATCTGGGTGACTTTCTGGGCCTGGGGTACCCCCTGCTGGTGGGAACCTCGCGCAAGTCGATGATCGGGAAGACCCTGGATCTTCCTGTAGACGACCGCCTGGAAGGCACCGCCGCCACCGTGGCTTACAGTATCGCTGCCGGCGCCGACCTGGTCAGGGTGCACGATGTCAAGGAGATGCGGCGGGTGGCCCAGATGTGCGATGCCATGGTACGGAGGTAGCCGCTATGTCCCTATCCATTCTTATCGAAGATATTACCTGCTATGCCTTCCACGGCGTTCTGCCCCAAGAGCAGGAGCTGGGCCAGGAGTTCCGGGTAACGGTGCGCCTGCGCCTGGAAGAGTGCGACCTGGAGAGCGATTCCCTGGAGGGCACTGTGGACTACTGCGATGTAGTCCTGGCCGTGCAGGAGATTATGCATCAAGAGTCCTGCCGCCTTCTGGAAACCCTGGCCGGGCGGCTCGCCGACCGGCTGCTCTCCCTGCCCAAGGTGGCGGAAGTTGATATCCGCCTGAGCAAACCCCACCCCCCCCTGCCGGGCGTCCGGGGCGGGGTGGCCGTGGAATTGAACCGGAAAAAAGAGAGGCGCTAAATCTCCCCTGCCCAATGGGCATAAACACGCCCAAGGGTGCTTCCGATTTAGAAAAAAGAGGGTCTCCAAATGTCTATCGCCTACATCGGAATGGGGTCCAATCTGGGCCGCCGTTTGGAAAACCTGCGCCGGGCGGTGCATCTAATGGCCGGAGAACCGGAGATCTCTGTGGTACGGCTCTCCCCCCTTTATGAAACCGACCCCGTGGGAGGGCCCCCCCAGGGCCCCTTTTTAAATGCCGTCGCCGCCCTGGATACCGGGCTGGCCCCGGAAAAGCTCCTGCAGGCCCTGCTTTCCATCGAAAATAAGCTGGGCCGGCTTCGCCGGGAGCGCTGGGGGCCGCGGACCCTGGATCTGGACCTCTTGCTTTATGGCCGTTTGGTCTTAAAAACCCCCGACCTGATCATCCCCCATCCCCGGATGCTCCAGCGCAATTTTGTGCTTGTCCCCCTGGAGCGGCTGGCTCCGGACCTGGTCATCCCCGGAACCGGCAAGACGGTCCGGCAGATTCTGCAAGGGCGGCTCCCGGCGAGGGATGTCCGCCTCTATCGCGAAGACTGGGCTGCGCTCCCGCCTCCCGCCGGCAG
>LFRQ01000009.1 GCA_001512835.1 Clostridia bacterium DTU022 | reverse complement strand
CCCGTATGGTGGGCGGCAACAATCTTGGGGACGTTGTAGTCGTCCACCCCTTCCAGGGCTACAAAATCATGCTGGTAAAAGGCAAGAATTTCGCCCACGGACAGCCGCCGGGGAAAGAGAACATCCGTCTCCTGCAAGCCCCGCGCCGTAACCAACTGGGAGCCGGCCATCTTATGCCGGTAGGTGTTGGTCCCCTCGGTATCGATGGCAAACTTCTCAAAATGGATGTCTTTTACCGAGCCCACGGTGTACCGCCGCCGGCGCAGCTCGCCGATCAGCTTCTCCACAACGGTGGTCTTGCCAGACTTGGTTATCCCAATTACGGAAAATACTTTCATTAGCGCTGCTACCTCCCCATAAAATAGGCGGCTCCAAGCCCGGCGCCGAACAGGAGCGCCGCCGCGATGGTGGCATAGTCGAAGCTTTTCAGGTTCAACTCCTCCAGGTAGGTCCGGTGGGGATAAGCGCGAAAAGCCCGCGCCTCCATGGAGATGGCCGTTTTTTTCGCTTTCATCAGCGCCGAAACCACCACCGGCATGAAAATATAGGTGTACACCTTGATTTTCTGGCCCAGGGGGATCTCCTT
>LFRQ01000022.1 GCA_001512835.1 Clostridia bacterium DTU022 | reverse complement strand
ATGATCTGGCACTACCTCCAGCGGGAGCTGGCCGAGAAGGTGGCCGCCATCGCCGCGGAGCATTACGGCTGGAGCGAAGAGAAAAAAGCGGAAGAGATTGAAGAGTATTGCCAATACGTTAAAAACACCGTCGCCTTTTTAGAATCATAAAAACCGGGGCAATCCTTTACCAAGTCATAAGAAGGCTGAACTGTCTTCCTTATAGGGCAGTTCAGCCTTTATGGTTTGCCTTGGGATCTTCTTGTGGGCTACACTATTCCGTAAACATTTCCGGAATCAATCCAGAAACGCCTCCAGGGGCACATCCAGGTACGGTGAAGGCTCCCCGGTTATATCGTTAAAGTGCCACCACTCCGTGGGAGCCACTTCAAAACCGGCGCTACGCATTACCGATATAAGCAGGTCCACATTGGCCCTGGCTTCGGGTGACATGCCCTCCGCTTCCGGTGACGCGCTTTCCGTAAAATCATCAAAACCGGTAGGCATCTCCAGCTCCCGGCCCGTTTCATCCACCAGGGTTATATCCACGGACATGCCGTTGTTATGGCGGGCCCGGAATCCCGAGGCCGGCGGGGTACTCTCCGGTTTGATCACGTAACGGGGATCGGGAAAAGCTTCCCACAACCGCTGCTGGTAGGAAAAGGGGCGGTATGCGTCCCAGACCTTTATGGTCAGGCCTTTTTCACGGAAAATCTTATTGGCTTCCACCAGCCGCTCACCGGTCTCCCTCTTGATTACCCCCACCGCTGCCGGATAGATAACCTGCCCGGTAAAATTGTCGGCGGTGGCATATTTTAGGTCAATAATAATGCTATCGTCCAGGTCCTTGATCCGGACCAGCCCCTGGATCTCCAGGATCTCCCGCTCAAAACAGTCCCGTAAAAGTTGGATTTGATCAGGGTCCAGGGCGTAGGCCAGCCCGCAGTGCCGGATGCAGCCGGCGTACAGGTCGTAGTGCTCTTTCCCCCCGGGCGCGGTAAAAACCAGCTCCCCTTGCCAATCCTCCCCGGCACCCTGGCGGGAACCGGGACCGGCTTTCCGCATAATTTCCATAACCTGGTCCAGGGAAACACCCTTGAAAAGGGGCCACTCTTTACCGCCGGGATCCCTGAAAACAACAGCTTTGCCCGTGGGCAGGGGGAGGGGCGGGGCCTCCAATTCCGCTGCCGGGTCACCACAACCGGCGAGTAGCAGTAGTGCCAGCAGGGCCAAAAGAACTGTTTTAGAGTAGAAACGCATAGTCAGTCTTACCTTTACTTTGTATTCCGGATTTAACCCGTACTCCGGCATAAAAGAAATTGTTATCACTACTCTTTATTTCCCCCCGCCGTCGGAAATCACCTCTAAATTATTAAGACAATTATTCTCTAAAAGGACGGATACAGCGGCCTCGGCAGGCCATGGGGACTGTTTTTCCAATAGTCCCGGTGGAACTCCATCAAAAAAATCGCTCCCGGTTCAAGAGAATAACCGGGCTTTCCAAGCCCGGTTTACCTGTTCTAACGCTAATTATTTAACCACTGCTACCGTTACAGGCGAGCCTACCTCCGCCGGTGATCTTTGCTGCAGTTATATCCGCCGGAAATATCACCCCGGCCCTCTCCGAAGATACCCCCGGAACCGGAAACCTTTCCTCTCATCTCCACTTCTACTCCCACTTCCACACTAGCCTCACCGTCCCCACCGGCTTTATTGGCCTCATCGCCGGTCTCGTTTACTCGGTCTACCGGAGATGATAGCGTTTCATCAACCTCGTTCCTGAATTCTCCGGCCCTCCTTTTAACACGCTCCCTAACATCTTTGCTTCCACCAGGCCGCTCTGCTTCCGGTTCGGCCCCGGTGCGAATCCCCAGGTAGCCGTGAACCTTCTCCCGGAGTTCACTCCCGATCCCGACTTCCACCCCCAGCCGGTTTCTCTGCTCCATGGTGTCACCCTTGCGCTCACCGTTAACGGCGACGGCAATTCTCTGGCGCAGGGTATTCATGGTGGAGCGCATTTCTTCGGCCATGTTCCTGTACTGTTCCGTAATTCTTTGGGCCAGACGGTTAATTGCCTGCACCAGCTTTCTGAACAGGTTATGGGGAATATTTCTCGTTTCCAGCTCAATTTCGGCAGAGGCGCTTCCGTCAATCCCAACCCCGTCTCCATTCAAACTTGATCCGCCTTCATATTTAAGGTCCACTGCCGGACTGGCCTCACCGACCCCTTCCGTAAAACCGGCCAGGATAAGAAAACCCAGCACGGCCACGACCATGGATACCAGGAACTGTTTTATTTTCATTTGATATACCTCCTTTGCACATTGGCCGTTGTACTCTTTTTGTTGTTTGAGTTAAAAAAACTGTATTTTTCCCCTTTTGTTAAAGAGATACGAATAATGGCCGTTTTTTTAAGGGGGTAATTACTGGTTAACGATCTATTTCCATGGTTAAGATCTCTCCTGTCTCCAAGTTAAAAGATACTCGGACCGGAGTACCGCTCCTGTATCGGAGATCCGCTATCCCCGCCGTGGTGCCATTAATCAGTATGGAACTACCCTCATTTATTTTTAACAACAGTTCTTCCCCTTTTTCCGTAGTCAGGAAAACGGTGCCGGAAGCAGTATGGACAACCCTCAATACTGCGCTTAGGGAAACGCTTTTATAAGATAAGGGACCTCTCTCCCGGTTAGTTTCCTCTTTTTTCCCCGGCTGCTCTTCACCTCCGCCGGAATTCCCCGGGGAATTCCGGCAGTCTCCCGGTTTTTCCTGGCCTTGCTTCCCCGGATCCTCCCGGCGATCTCCTTCCGGTTCCGGGGTGCCGGGGTGCCGGTCCCGGTTGGAGCCGGGGATCAGCTGATCCGGCTTAAAGATATCCCGGGGATCGATACCCTCAAGGATATCGTGTACCGAAGGAGCGGATCCCTTACCGTCCAGATTGTTCCCTTTATCCAGGGCCTCCAGCTCCCTCTCCAGAAGAAGAGCATTAACGGAAACTCTACGCCGCCAGCTGTTCCTGGCCTCCGTCATGCCGGCGGCGGACACCTTAAGGTAGGCCTGCAGTTTAAGTTGCATAACCGACTCTTTCGCCGAGCTCTCCAACTCTTCCCGGTCCAGCCGGAATCTCTCCGGGGCAGCCAGGGATACGAGAATAACGTTATCCCGGTCGGAGGCCAGGTAGCCTTCCCGGCAGGCGCCCTCCAGCAAGTGCTGCAAAGCTTCCCTGGCTTCCAGCCCTTTGAGTTTTTCTTCCTCTCCCTGAAGCACTTTTTCCCCGTCCCCGTTCAGAGCCACCGCTTCGATTATACAGGCGGAACCGTCCAGGGAAAGCATGATGCTGGGGTTTATATCCAGGAAAAGGTAGGCTGCCGGCCTTCCGGCCAGTTGCTGGGCCAGGTTGAATACCAAAAGCAGGAGGGCAGCACAGGCCACCAAAACAGGCAGGAAAGATCGCCGGGGCGAAACCGTATCAAAGTCAATCTCAGCCCCGATAGAATAGCGCCGTCCCCGGGCCGGCACCTTAATGTACTCCCCCTCCGCCGAAAGCACCAGCACATATTTATTCGTACTCTCCAAGACCAGACCTTTTCTCTTCATTCTTTAAGGCCCTCACTTCCCCAGATGTAATCCGCCAGGATTCCGGTATCCGCACCGGTCCGGATAATAATCAATGAAAGCAGGTATTTGCGCCATTTCTCCAAGGTCTTCCTGGAAATACCCGTTAGTAGCTGTATCTCCTTGAGGGGCAGCTTCTTCTTCTGGTAAATACGCTTCACCAGGTCTACGTGGCGGCTGATGATCAAGGCCGCTTCCTTTAAAGACTCCCTGGTATCCCGGTGACGGGGCGAGTTTAACGCCAGATCTTCCAAGGAGAGGCCAAAACGGCCCAGCATCTCCTTAAAACATTCAATCTCGTAAGCCCGCTCCCAGTTTTCCTCCTGGATCCGGTAATCGAGGTCAGCGGCTGCTCGCTCCGGCTCCCGGCCGGCCACCGTCTCTCCCAGCCCGTATACAATCTTATCCTTCTGACGCTGGTTCCGGAAATAGTCAACCAGACTGTTTCTAATTACCAGCCGGGCAAAAGAATCAAAACTGTGACCCTGCTCCGGTTTAAAGCTGTCGATGGCCTTGTTAAAGGCAATCAGGGCAATGCTTAGCTCGTCGTCATTATGCCAGTCCAGACGGCGCCGGCATACATAGGAGGTATAACGAAGAATCTGAGCTCTCCGCGAAGTGATAAAAGCCTCCCGCAGTTCTTCTTGTCCCTGTTGTATCTGTCTTATGATGGCCATAGTATCCGGCAAGGCAGCGTCCTCCGTCCTCATAAGCTAATACGGATTCCGTAAAATCTTTAAAGGGGTAGATAAGATTTTCGCTTTGAAACGGGATATCCTTTCCCGGCGAATTAAATAATATTATTCCAGCAAGGACGACTGGTCTTACCAGGGTCTTTCACCGCAGAGAATTTTCAACTCTAACCCTTAATCCTTATTTAGAGAGCCCGTAACCACAACACCGTTGTTGCCCGTTTTACCCTTGCCTTAAAGTTTAAAATCAACCTCCGGGGAAAAGATATAAGAGGAAAGGAGCGCCAGGAAGGGACTGCCGCCTCCCGGTAAAAGGGGCGCTCTTCTCTACCAAGAGCATCCGGTCCGCCCCGGGCCTCCAGCAGAACCGCCCGACCCCGGGAAATTTGGGTTTTGAGCCGGATCTGCTCAGCCCTGCGGGAAATCATCTCCTCCGGGGCTAGAAAAGAAGGTCCGGGAAGATTAGGTTGAGCTGCCTAAGGCCGCCTGGGAAAAACCCGGGCCGGCCGGGAGAAGGACGCCCCGGAGTGGAAAACCCGGAGGCGAGGGAACTGCACTCGTTCCGTAGGTTTAAACGTTACCGGAGATCCAAAACCATATTAACTGCGCTAGGAGGAAGCCGAATGTCCAAAGGGAAGAAAAAAAAATTGACCCCAGTCCAGCGGGAATACCAGGCTTTTGCAGCGCAAAGGGAGCCCAGGCGCCCGCTTCTGACAAATTGCCTGCGGGCTTTCCTGGTAGGCGGGATTATCTGCACCATCGGGCAGGGGTTCCAATGGTTCTACACCACCTACTTTAACTTCGACCGGGTCACCGCCGGCAGCCCCACGGCCGCCTCTATGATCATTATCGCCGTGCTCCTGACGGGGCTGGGCGTCTACGATCATATTGCCCAGTGGGGAGGCGGGGGCACCATCGTCCCCGTTACCGGTTTTGCCAACACCCTGGCTTCGGCGGCCATAGAGCACCGCAGCGAGGGTTTTGTCCTGGGCGTCGGGGGGAACATGTTTAAAATTGCGGGGCCGGTAATTACCTATGGCGTCTTTGCCGCCTTTGTCATCGGCACCATTGCGGTGCTCATCAAAACAGCGGGTGGAATGTAGAATGCTGCAGGGTCACCAATCCTGGGTTTTTAACACTCCGCCGGTAGTCCTGGCCTCCGCCGCCGTAGGCGGGCCTTTTGAAGCCAGGGGAGCCCTGGCCGCCGATTTTGACCTCCTGCACGACGACCTCTACATGGGGGAAAACAGCTTTGAAAAAGCGGAGAGGAAACTGCTGGAAGAAGCCTGCTGCAAGGCCATGGAGAAAGCGGGGCGGAACAAGGAGGAGATTAATTTCTTTTTGAGCGGCGACCTGATCAACCAGATCATCTCCAGCAGCTTCACCGCCCGCACCCTCTCCATCCCGTACCTGGGGATATTCGCCGCCTGCTCCAGTTCCATGGAGGGGTTGGCCCTGGCCTCCCTGCTGGTGGACAGCGGAGCGGCCCGGCTGGCCCTGACCGCCACCTCCAGCCACAACGGTGCCGTGGAAAAACAGTTTCGCTATCCCACCGAGTACGGCGCCCAGAAACCGCCCACCGCCCAGTGGACGGTTACCGGAGCCGGAGCGGCCCTTATCGGCCGGGAGGGTGCCGGGCCGAAGATCACGGCGGCAACCATCGGCCGGGTGGTGGACATGGGCATTTCCGACCCTTACAATCTGGGGACGGCTATGGCCCCGGCGGCCGTGGACACCCTCCAGGCGCACTTCCGGGATCTGGGGTTCGACCTCACCCGTTACGATCTTATCGTTACCGGAGACCTGGGGCGGGTAGGACATCAGATCGCCTATGACCTGCTTTCCAAACAGGGCCTGGAAATACCGGCGGATAAATTTACCGATTGCGGACTGCTAATTTATAAGGACGAACAGCCGGTAATGGCCGGGGGAAGCGGCTGCGCCTGCTCCGCCACGGTTACCTACGGCCACCTGTTTAACCGCTTGCGCCGGAGGGAACTTAACCGCATCCTGGTTGTCGCCACGGGGGCGCTGCTGTCGCCCCTCTCCTACCAGCAAAAAGAGAGCATCCCTTGCATCGCCCATGCCGTAGTCATCGAGAACTAAGGAGGCTTACCGTTATGATCCAGTTTCTACTGGCTTTCGTTGTCGGCGGATTGATTTGCGTCATCGGGCAAATATTAATGGATGTCTTTAAAATGACTCCGGCCCATATGACCGTAACCCTGGTGGTAACCGGGGCGATCCTGGGCGGCCTGGGCCTCTACGAGCCCCTGATCGAATTCGCCGGGGCGGGAGCTTCCGTCCCCATTAGCAGCTTCGGCAACTCCCTGGTTAAGGGAGCCCTGGCGGAAGCGGAGCGCACCGGTCTGGTGGGCGTGCTCACCGGTATTTTTGAAGTAACCAGCGCCGGCATTTCCGCGGCCATCATCTTTGCTTTCCTGGCTTCCCTAATCTTCAAAGCCAAGGGCTGAGAAGTAAAGGGCGGAAGCCGGCCCTTGCCCTCCTGGGAGAA
>LFRQ01000013.1 GCA_001512835.1 Clostridia bacterium DTU022 | reverse complement strand
GGAAATGGGGCCTGGCCGCCAGGAAAAGCCTGCTGGAGGGGCGTACAGAAATAGAGAATATAAGGAGGAGTAGGTTGCGTGAAAAGATTTAAAGTAACGGTAGATGGACAAACTTACGATGTCCTGGTGGAAGAGGTGGCGGAAAAGCCCGGTCTTCCCAGGGTAGAACAGGCGGTGCCGCCGGGCGTCCGGGCTACGGAGCCGGAAACGGGGAGTAGAGAAGCGGCCCCGGCTCCTCCCGTTAAAGAAGAAAAGGCTCCGCAAGAAAAAATTCAGCCCGAAAAACCGGCGGGCCCGGAAGGCGACGGCTTCAAGTTCCCCGCTCCTATTCCCGGAACCGTCATTGAAGTCAAGGTGCAAGAGGGCGACCGGGTCAACGCCGGGGACGTGCTTCTGATTATCGAAGCCATGAAAATGGAGAACGAAATAACGGTACCTCAGGGGGGTGTGGTCTCCCGGGTGCTGGTGAAGAAGGGCGATACCGTTAATACCGGCGACACCCTGGTGATTTTGAAATGAGTTGCCGATTTGGAAGAAGCAGCAGCGAAGCCGAAAACCTGGGGGTGAGCCTGTTATGCTCGACCTGATCTTTAATTTTATCCATTCTACCGGCTATTACAATATAACGCTTTCCCAAATAATCATGATCGCCATCGCCTGCTTCCTGCTTTACATGGGCATTGTCAAGAAGTACGAGCCGCTGCTCTTGGTGCCCATTAGTTTCGGGATGCTGCTGGTGAATCTGCCCCTGGCGGACTTGTTGAACCCGCCCGGCGAATCGGGGCCGGGAGGCCTTCTCTACTACCTTTCCCTGGGCTTGGAAAGCGGAATTTACCCTCCTTTGATCTTCCTGGGGGTCGGTGCCTTGACCGATTTCGGCCCTCTGATTGCCAATCCGGTAACCATTCTGCTGGGGGCGGCGGCCCAGCTGGGGATCTTCTTGACTTTTGCAGGAGCCTTGTTCCTGGGCTTTACTCCCCAGCAGGCGGGGGCCATCGGCATCATCGGAGGCGCCGACGGACCGACGGCGATCTACTGCGCCAACCAGTTGGCGCCGGAACTGCTGGGATCCATCGCCATTGCCGCCTACTCTTACATGGCCCTGGTGCCCGTGATCCAGCCGCCCATAATGCGGCTGCTGACCACCGAGAAAGAGCGACGGGTGGAGATGAAACAGTTAAGAGAGGTATCCAAGACGGAGAAAATAATTTTCCCCATCGTGGTGATTATCCTGACGGGTTTGCTGGTGCCGGCGGCGGTCCCCTTGCTGGGGATGCTCATGTTCGGCAACTTGCTGCGGGAGACGGGCGTTACGGAGCGCTTGAGCAAAACGGCCCAGACGGAGCTGAATAATATCGTGGTTATCCTCCTGGGCGTTTCCGTGGGGGCCAAGGCTACCGCGGAATACTTCCTCACCTGGCAGACCATCGGGATTATTTTCCTGGGACTGGTCGCCTTTGCTATAGGGACGGCTGGAGGAGTATTGATGGGCAAGCTTTTATATTTGATCACCGGGGGGAAAGTGAATCCCCTCATCGGCTCGGCAGGTGTTTCGGCGGTGCCCATGGCCGCCCGGGTTTCCCAGGATGTAGGGAGGCAGGCCAACTCCAACAATTACCTGCTGATGCATGCCATGGGGCCCAACGTAGCCGGTGTTATCGGCTCCGCCGTGGCCGCCGGCATACTGCTTTCCATCTTGAGATAGTCCCGAAAAAACGGAACCTCAGCAAAGGCCCGTTGCTGTAAACCAGTTACATTAACCGCGTGCCTTGTGAGGTTCCATTTATATTGTTTACCCCTTTCTTTTTTTTATACCTGCCGTAAATAATAACAATGCATAAAATCATCTTCCCGGTTCATATCTTTTTTAGAGATATGGAGCGGGGAGGATTGCGGTGCCCGTTAAGGACAAGATCCGGGATCTAGTTGTTTCTTCCTTATCTTTCTTCAGGGGCGGCTCCTCTGCCGGAAGGCGATGGCGGTACGCCCTGGCGGCAATCGCTTTTCTTGCCGTGGCCCTCATTACCGTCGATTATGCCTATTACCGGAACCGGGTTTACCACGGCGTCTACCTGGAGCAGCTGAACCTGGGGGGGAGGCCGCTTAAAGATCTTCCCGCCCTCCTGGAGCGGGAGCTCTGGTCCCAGGAGGAAGTATCCCTGGAGCTGCCGGATTCCCAGGGGACGTTAACGGCAACCTATCAAGAAATGGGGCTGGCTCCGGACCGGGAAAAGACCCTGGAACTGGTTTCCCGGGCGGGGAGGGGGGTAAAAGGACTTTCTGCACGGCTGGCTTTCTGGTTTAAGAATAGGCCCATCAAGGTGACGGCCCCGGTACTGGTGGATGAAGAGAAGCTGGCGGAATTTAACCGCCGGCTGGCGGAAATGGTCTACCGTTCGCCGGAGAGCGCCCGCTTCCAGGTAGAGGGGGAGGAGGTAAAGATTATCCCGGAGCGGGAGGGGCGCTACCTCCAAGCCGTTAAATTAAGGAAGCTGCTCATAGAGTCTATACACCGGCCGGAGAGAACCCTGGCGGTTCCCACGGGAAAATCTGCGCCGCCGGTAACGGCGGAGGATCTGGAGCGCCTGGAGGTGGACAAAGTGATGATTTCCTTTTCCACCCAGGTCTCCGGAACGTCCAACCGGATTAACAATATCCGGATCGGGGCCGCGGCAGTTAACGGCTGCCTGCTGGCGCCGGGGGAAGTCTTCTCCTTCAGCCAGGTGGTGGGCCCGGCTACCCGGGAGAAAGGCTACCTGGAGGCGCCCATCATCGTGGGAGAGGAACTGGTTCCCGGCTTGGGCGGAGGCTTGTGCCAGGTTTCTTCCACCCTTTACAACGCCGCCCTGCTGGCAAACCTGGAGATCTTGGAGCGCTGGAACCACTCCCAGGCGGTAGGCTACCTTCCCCTGGGGCGGGATGCCACCATCGCCCAGGGGCTCCTGGATTTTAAATTTGTCAACAACCGGGAGCACCATATTTTGATCGGTGCGGAGCTGGCGCAAGACCGGCTGACTTTCCGGATTTTCGGGCCGCCGATGAAGGAGCGGGTGGAGATCATCTCCTCCGGTTATCAAAAGGTTGACCCCCCCGTCCGCTACCAGAAAACTTCCAGCCTGCCGAAGGGGGAGAAGAAGCTGCTCCGGGCCGGGAAGCCGGGCCATTATATCAGCACCTGGCGCGTTGTCTACATGGACGATAAAGAAGTATCCCGGGAGTTCCTGGGGCGGGACTACTACGCCCCGGTAGCCGCCCTTTACCTGCTGGGAACAGGCGAGGGGGAGGAGGCAGCCAGGGATCCAGGGGGAGGGTGACTTTGGCCCGCTTTTCGTATGATTGCCCCCTTATCTGCCCCATAATATACTATCAAGAAAACAGGGGGGATAGAGAGATGGACGTCCGGGAAAGGGTGGAACAGTGCATCGAGAATATAAGCTTCTCGGCAAGGGAATTAAGGCGGGCCGCCCAGGAAACGGAGAATACCCAGGCCCAGAATGCTTTTGTAGAATCCGCCCAAAAAATAGAGGACTGCCTGCAACAGTGCCGCATTGCCTTGAACCAGTTTAAGTAAAAAGGGCCTTGAAGAACTCTATCCCGAAGGCTTTGGGCCGTTAGGGAAGAGGCAGTTTTTTAATAAAGTTGCCAAGGAGGGTTTTAAGGGAGGAGAAAGGCTGCCTGGAAAGGGCGGCCTTTTCATGTGGAAATAGCGGGTAACTTATGTTATATTACTTAAAGTAAAAGGAAAGAGGCAAAAATTTTAACCGGATAAAGGAGTGGAGGGTTTTGGCCAAGGTTAGGGTTAGGTTTGCTCCCAGCCCCACTGGGGAGCTGCATATCGGCGGGGCGCGAACGGCGCTCTTTAATTATCTCTTTGCCCGAAAACATGACGGGGTGTTTATACTGCGCATCGACGATTCCGATGAAGAGCGTTCCCGTCCGGAGTACGTGGAGGGCTTGATGGAATCCTTGCGCTGGCTGGGCCTGGATTGGGATGAAGGGCCGTATTTTCAGTCGCAGAACCTGGAGCGCTACCACCGGGCCGCCAATTTGCTCCTGGAAAATAAGAAGGCTTACCGGTGTTACTGCACTCCGGAAGAGCTAGAGGCGGGCAGGGAGGAGGCCCGCCGGAAGGGAGAAGCCTATCTTTACCCGGGCAAGTGCCGAAACCTGACTCCTGAGCAGGAGGAAAAACTGCGAGCGGCGGGTCGGGTTCCCGTGGTCAGGCTGCTTACTCCGGACCGGGGCGAAACCGTGGTGGAGGACCTGATCCGGGGCTCCGTTCGCTTTGACAATGCCCTTATCGACGATTTTATCATTATCAAGTCCAGCGGGCTGCCGACCTACAATTTTGCCAGCGTCGTAGACGATGCCCAACTGGAGATCTCCCATGTAATCAGGGCGGAAGAGCACCTCTCCAACACGCCCCGGCAGATATTGTGCGCCCGGGCGCTGGGCTGCGCCATCCCCAGCTATGCGCACCTGCCCATGATCTTGGCCCCCGACCGGAGCAAGTTGAGCAAGCGGCACGGGGCTACCGCCGTGGAGGAATTCCGGGAAAAGGGTTATCTTCCTGAAGCCCTGGTCAATTACATGTGCCTGCTGGGGTGGTCGCCTTCCCTGAGCGGAGACGAGGAGATTTTGCCCCTGGAAGAGATGATCGCCCGTTTTAGCCTGGAGCGGGTGAACAAGACGGCCGCCATCTACGATACCGAGAAGCTGACCTGGATGAACGGGCATTACCTCCGGGAAGGGAACCTGGAGCGCATAACCCGCCTGGCTGTGCCCTTTTTTGCGGCCAAAGGACTGGTCAGTCCCAACCCGGGGAAGGAGGAGCTGGGGAAGCTGCAGAAAGTGGTATCCCTGATGCGCGAAAGGGCAAAAACCCTTTCCGAAATGGCCGAGGCTTCCAGCTATTTTTACTCTGCGGACTACGAATACGACCCCCGGGGCTGGGAGAAGCACTTTTCCAGAGAAGGGACAGGCTCTCTAATCGACAAAATTGCCGGCGAACTGGAAGCCCTCCCCGACTTCAAACCGGGCACCATCGAGGAGGCTTTTGCCAGGCTGGCCCAGGAAACCTCCCTCTCCCTGGGGCGTTTAATCCAGCCGGTACGCCTTTCCGTTTCCGGACGCACCGGCGGGCCGGACTTTTATGAATTGCTTTCCTTCCTTGGCCGGGAGGAGACGGTGCGGCGCCTGAGGCGCACGGTACAGCAACTGGAGGGAAGGTAAGGCGGGGCTTTCTGGTCGAAGCCGGAAGAAAGGCTATAATGCAAGTAGAATATTGCAATATATTGCAGAATAAGGCGAATGATCCTGCCATACGCTGCAGCAATTTGCAGAATAAATGGCAATGCACCATATGTAATATATTACATGCAAAAATTGTATAATTATGTATAATTTTTATTCCAGCGCTGCTGTAGTAAAGAGTATTGGGAGTAATGACAGACAAGTAGTCTGCAATATATTGCACATAACCCTATAAAAGTATGGCCTTATACAATATTCGACATGATGCGACAAAGCAAAGAGAACATGCTGCAATAGCCATAGCCTTGTTAATCTTAGCTTTAAATAAATCTGAACCTGAAAGGAGAACGGTACAAGAAAAAGCAAGGTAGAGGCTGGCAGGGCGGCGAGCAGGCATGGGCCTGTTGGCGACAAGATGTTTGCTGTAAGGTATAAGGAATATATTATCTCTTGAAAGAAGCCGTCTATGCTGCTATAATTTAGGCGAATGATTGCGGGATGGTGTAGTGGTAGCACGTATGACTCTGGATCATAAGACCCAGGTTCGAATCCTGGTCCCGCAGCCAGAAAGAAACCCCGGAAATATAGAAGATTCCGGGGTTTTTGTTTTAAAGCGTCGCTTTTACCTCGTTATAAACAAAGCGTGTTTATTTCCTCTCTGCGCCCTTTATTGACCTAATTTACCCGCTGCGGCCCTGGAAGCACTGGCAGAACGGACCTTAATCCGGCTAATGGCGCCGCCGGCAAAAAGGACTCCGGCTATTCTCCGGCTAATAGTATTTGCCCAAGAGACGACATCTCCTCGTTCACCATCTGCCCGTAGCGTGTCTCCCGGCTAGTTGTATTTGTCCAAAAGGGACTGATAAAGGGAAAGCATCTGTTCCGCGCAATGCCCCGAGGAGATCAAGTGGACATTGGCGAGGGCTTTTTCCTTCATGCGCCGGTAGAGTTGCTCGTCGCGGAGCAAGTTAAGGATGGCTTCCGTGAAAGAGGGTATGGATGGATCGGTAAGAAAGCCGTCTTCTCCGTGGACAACGGATTCCGCGGGGCCAAAGGCACGAATGGCCACCACGGGAAGGCCGGCGGCCTTGGCTTCGCCGATGACCAGCCCCTGGGTCTCGGTAACGGAGGGGAAGACGAACAGATGGGAGCTGGCGTAACAGTGAACCAGCTTGTGACGGGGCAATACCCCCGTAAAAATGACCCGGCCGGCGATGCGCAGCTGGTGGCAAAGCTCTTTTAGGTAGCTTTCCTGGGGGCCTTTGCCCACGATGACCAGTACGCAGTCGGGATAGGACTGGAGAACCTTCTCAAATGCTTTTAACAAGAAAACGATATTTTTCTCCTGTCCCAGCCTGCCCACGAAGAGCAAAACCTTGTGCCGGGGATCCACGTGATAATTTTTTTGCAGCCAGGCAGGATCGGTATTTTCAAACTCCTCCAGCTCAATGCCGGTGGGGATGGTGGAGATGGGGACTTTTACCCCGATGCGCTGGAGATAGTTTAAAACCAGGCGGGAGGGAGTTATTACCATGTCGCAGCGGTTGCAAAAATCCCGACCGATAATCTGGACCAGGCGCCGCGAGGCGTTCTGCGCAAAGGGCAAGTAGTGGACGTACTGATCGTAAAGGGTGTGAAAAGTAAAAACCAAAGGAAGCTTGTACCTGTGGGCGGCCCGGGCGCCCAAGCGGCCTAAAAGAAAGGGTGAGTGGACATGAATTATATCCAGCCCGATCCGGCGTATGGTGGAACCCAGTTGCACGGAAATGGGAATGGGCATGGCAAAATCGGGCATGGTAGGCGCCGGTATGGAGATAAAGCGGAAAACCTTTTCTTCCTTGGGACAGTGCATCAAGGGGTAGTCGGGGCCGAAAACATATACTTCATGTCCCCGGGCGGTAAACTCCCGGGAGAAGGTTTCGATGGAGCGCACTACCCCGCTGGTGTAGGGCCGGTAGCTGTCGGTAAAGAAGCCAATATTCATCCTGGTTATGTCCTTTTATAGCTTTTATGGTTATTAGTAATAATATATTTAACACTGGTGTCGATTTTCCTGCATTTAGATCCCAAAGCCGGTATTGCGGAGAGATATTCCGATGCTCGAATGGCTGAACCTGCCCCCCTGGATGCTGCAGCCCCTGGCCCGGATCGACTGGGAGCCGCAGCTGCTGGCTGCGATAAAAAGCTTGCTCTACATTTTGATGGTTATTATTTTGACCCAGAGCGCCCTGCGCTTGTTGAAGCTGATGCTGGACCGGATCTTTCCCCTGGCCCACCTGGATATTAAAAAGGAGAAAACCCTCTCCATATTGATGTACAGTGTTTTCCGGTACGCCATCTATTTCCTAGCCATGCTGATGGTTTTGTCTATTCTAGGGGTCCCCGTGGCACCGCTGTTTGCCGGTGCCGGGATTGCCGGGCTGGCCATCGGCTTTGGGGCGCAGAGCCTGGTTAAAGACATCATTACCGGCTTTTTCATCATTTTTGAAGAGCAGTACCACGTGGGGGATTTCGTGGAGATAAACCAGGGCATCAAGGGGACCGTGGAAGAGATCGGCTTGCGAATGACCAAGATTAGGGAGTGGGGAGGACACCTCAATTTTATTTCCAATTCCGAAATCCGCACGGTGCGCAATTACAACCGTCAGAAAATGCGGGCCATTATCTCCTATTACCTGGCCTATGACGTCAGCTACGAGACGGCATCCCGGGTGGCGGAGGCGATTTGCCGGGAGCTGGTGGAAAACTACGGCAGCCATTTTATTGCCGATGACCAGGGAAATCTGGTGGAGCCGCCCCACCTCTATGGCTTGGTGGACATCGAAGACAAGAACGCCCCCGGGGCCAAGTACACCATTATCGGCCTGGTTAAGGACCAGTCTTTCTGGTTTATTCAGCGGGAACTGCGCCGCTTAATCCTGGAGCGGCACCGGGAGGCGGGGATCGAGATTGCCTACCCCCGGCGGATTGTGGAGATGGGAAAGGACTAGCCGCTTTTCCCCGGGCAGGCAGGCATTTTATGGAAGTTGACAGAGTGGGGCGGGGCGGAGAAGTTTGCGCCGGCGGGGGGCGGAGCCGGGAAGGAGGAGAGGCAATGACGGATCCCGCCGGGGTCGGCTTCTTTCAAAAGATAATATATTCCTTGCCTTGGGTCTCATGATCCAGAGTCATACGTGCTACCACTACACCATCCCGCAATCATTCGCCTAAATTATAGCAGCATAGCCCTTGAAAAAAAGCCTGGTAGGTTGCAATAAGAGGGGGTGAAGGGAACAAGTCAGGTTCCATAGGGGAACCCGCTTGTTTCCGGCCAAAAGTTAAAAGTTGATGGGGTGCGGCGCGGCCGCCGGTTCTAATAATGGCGCTGAACACATAAATAAATATAAAAAAACAGGAGGGATGGCCGTGGAACAGTTAAACGTTTACGGGGTTGCCCTCGTTCCGGTCATTGTGGGGCTTTCCGAACTGTTGAAAAGGGCCGGCCTGCCCAGCAGATTTATCCCCCTGGTATCCCTGGTGCTGGGTATTTTTTTTGCCGTGTACTACTTGTCTCCGGGAGATATAAAAAGAGGGCTGCTCCTGGGCGTAGTGCTGGGGCTCTCTTCCATTGGACTTTTTTCCGGAACCAAGAACACCTTTGCCCGGTCCAAAAAGTTAAAATTTTAAGGAGTTTTGGCAAAATGTAAATAAATGGCATTAATTGAATCGGCAATAACTCTTGACAAATTTTGCGTTAATATCGCATAATATCCATAAGGCCACCTCTCCCGGAGGACTATATCCCCTTTTGCCGTGTAAGCAATAGGGGCGGGCGGCGCGGTAATGCGCTAAGACCGCAGCAAATGTTTTGGGAAAGGCGGAAAATATGGCCGGCTTGGCCGCACAAAACGCTGCCGGGCCGGCGAAACGTGGTCAGTTTGACGAAACCGTTGCTGCTTATTGGAGATATTTTTGGATAAACTGTTATGAAGAGTTGTTGCGGAACGGCACTGTGACCGGCGGATGGCCTTGGCTCATAAGATTTGAGCAAAAAGGTACAAACCAAATATCGGAGCTTAAAAAGATACAATCCAAATGTCGGAGCTTAAGCCGGTTTTAAATCCCGTTTTCTGCTCGAGGATTAAACTGTCGGCTGCAAATTGATTTAAAAAAAGATTTTTTCAAGCGCGTTGGAAGGCCGGCGGCAAGCACATAGAAATGATTAATGCCGCTGATGAGAATGGGTTTTTAAGGCATAATAGCGATTGGCAGGACCGATTAGTCGTCTTGCCCATTAAAGGGCCTTTGTAGGGCAATTTTGCGCCCGCTAAATATTTGGCCTCCGGACAAGGGGCCGGGCAGGCAATGATTCGGGTAATGTTTGAGGTCTGAAGGGCACATCTGCCTGCTTGCTGAAAAACGGCCTTTTTAAGGGGTTTTATCTTTTTGCGAGACCAATTAGTCGTCTTGCAAAATAAAAGGGCCTTGTAGGGCAAAATAGAAGCTGTTTTTTGGGGGGGGTGCTTCCGGGCAGGGCTTTGGCTTGACAGGTTTTCCCGGTTTGGGCCAGCAGAACAAACAAGCTTGGGACGGCAAAAGCCGGCGGGCCCGGAAAAGAAGATAATCGTTGCTGCATCCGGAGATAACGGGCAGAAGCAATAAAGGAAATAAGTTTTATATCTAAAACTGGCTTGGGGGTGAGCGACTTGGCCAGACCGCGAAAAAAGGTGGACCTGCAAAAGGTAATCGAGCTGTACCGCGCCGGCTACTCCACCAGCAAAATAGAGGAGATGGTGGGGGTAAGCCATGACACCATTCTCAGGAGACTCAAGGAAGCGGGGCATCCCATCAGGCGCTGGCGCCTCCCGGGAGAAAAATAACCCTTAGTTAACATAAGATATATTATCGGAAGATAGATCCGGGCCCGAAAACAGGCCTTTGAAGGCCCCGGCAGCGAAAGTTTTGACGAAAGCTTTTGGTCCCCCGTTCGGGAAAGCGCCTGCTCCACTCTTTAATTTAAAACTAAAATGCTTCCCTCAGGTGATGCATTAAATAAATTTCCTTCCGGGCTGCTGAAGAAAAAATTACTCCGCCGCCCGGAAGGAACTGCGCCAGGCGCTCTGGGCCATTTTAATCCGTCCTAATAAGCCGGCACCGTATGCCACTTTTTTGGCAAGCAAAACGGTGCCGCCTTAAGCGGGCCCGGCTTTCAGCAGGCATCCCTCTTCTGCCGGGCAGTGGCCCTGTGACGCTTTAAGCAAGGGCATTGTGCCGCTGTATTGTAACGCTTAAGTTATTCACTAGAGGCAGCTTTAATTTAACCCCATGCAGCTTAAGCCGCACCGGGCCGCTTTCAGCAATTAAGATGCTGGTTTAATCCGCCCCTTCAATCCCCTGACTGATGGCGTTATTGACCCTTTCCATGAACTTGCCAAAATTTTCCTGAGCCTTCATGAAAGAGATAACCAGGAGATTGTTTCTTACCTTTTCCGAGAGGTCATTGAAGCGATCGATCTGTTCCCGGCTGGGCTCCAGGCCGCTGGCTCGGACAAAATCGATCTGATCCCTGATCTCCTGCATATGGCGAATCATTTCTACAGCTTCCGGATTCTGCTGGAGGTTGTCGGTAGTCCTTTTCAGCTCCTGAAATTCCGCCGATTCCTTTATGGCCTGGCCCAGCTCTCTCGCTTTTTCCAACAAACTAGTCATCGTTATTCCTCCCCGCTTGATTATTGTCTTTACCCCGCCAGCCGCTGCTTGCGCCTACATTTTTCATTTGCCCGTCAAGAGCCGCATCCCGCTGCTATCACCATCTTGCTCCATTTTGCTCCGTTTTTTTATTGAAAAAGCCGCGATACGGCTTTTCACGCCGCCGCATCATAACTCCAACGGAAAAACGGAGAACTGCCCGCCGCCAGGCCTCCGGCCCGGCTTCTCCGGCAAAAAACAAGTGTGGCTGCGGCTTCCCGGCGAGCTCGCTTATCTACCCCTTTTCTATTCCTTTTATTGTAAAGCTGTAGCGGTAGAGGCGCCACGGCTTCAACTTGTATTTATCCAGCAGGACCAGCAGCCCCGGTACACTGCCGCCGGCCCCCTTCTGGCGGTAGTCTATGTTTACAGTAATATTTTCCCGGCGGGGAAGCTCATGAATGTGCCGGGCCCGGTGCAGGTCCTCGGCGGTGTAAGGCCAGGCGCTGAAATTAAGCAGGGTCCCTCCCGCATCTTTAAACCGCAGCCCCCTCCCCTCCCCGTCGGTGAATTCCACCCAGCGCACCTGGGTCCGGTTGCCGTTTTCCTGGGGATAGAGGTAGTCGTGGACGGCCTCTTCCACGGTTAAGGAGTGGATGCCAATCCGGCCCCCCGCCTGGCGATCCTCCATGGTCTCATGGGGCCCTTTCCCAAACCAGCGAATCCGGTCCAATGAACCCGGCAGCTCCAGCTGCATGCCGAAGCGATCCAACTGCCGCAGGGGGATGAACTCCAGGGAAACGGTCACCTCCCCCTCCCCGTTGACCTGGTAGAGGGTATAGAGCCTCTTCCTTCCGAAGGGCACCCGGGAGAAAACATGGATCTTGACCAGGCTGGTTCGGTGCTGCTCCCACCAGATTTTCTTTACCTTCCGCTTCTTTTCCATAAATCGCCAGCAGCTGTCCCGCTTGAGCAGGGGGACGAAATTCCCCACCCCAAAATCATTGCCGGTGGAGACCCGCCAAAAATTGGGCTTCAAGGGGGCGGAGATATGCTCCCGGCCCCGGTAGTAGTAGGAGCAAAGGGTGCCCCGCTTCTTATCCACGGCCACGGAGAAATCCTCTCCCTTGACGGTGATGGCCTCCTTCGTCTCCTCCACCTTAAGGGTCTTTTGGGGCTTGAGGGAAGCCCCTCCTTGAGGGGCGGGCGGAGCGGCGGCGCTGGAGGCGGTGGCTTTGAAGGGCAGCGGGTACTGGTCCCAGGCGATAACAAAGCCGGCAGGTGCCCAGGGGGTCTTCTCCCGCAAGGTAAACTCCAGCAGCAGGTGATACTCCGCTCCCTCCTTTACCGCGGGGGCCTGGAAGGGGATGGTTAGTTGAGCGTCGCCCTGGGGGGGCACCGGAGGGAGATCCGCCCTCCCCTCCTGGATGACGGCGCCGTCCTCGGTGATCAGCCAGTGCAGGTCCACAAAATCCAGGGGGCGGAAGCGGTACTTGTTGATCACCCGGACCCTCCCCCGGCTGAGGTCCACGGGGAGCACCTGGATCTCCTGGTAAACCTTCTTCACTTCAAAGAGGGCCGGGTGCGGGCTCCGGTCGGCGGCCACGATCCCGTTGGCACAGAAAAAGCCGTCGTTGGGCCGGTCTCCGAAATCGCCGCCGTAGGCCCAGAAATCTTCGCCGGCGGCGGTCTCCTTCAAGATGCTCTGGTCGGCAAAGTCCCAGATGAAGCCGCCGATGAGGCGGGGGTATTTCTCGAACAGGTCCATGTATTCCTGGAAATTGCCCAGGCTGTTGCCCATGGCGTGGGCGTACTCGCAAAGGACAAAAGGCTTGTCCCGGTACTGGCGCGGGAATATGGTTTTGCCCAGGGGGTTGTTGCTTTCCATAAGCCCGGCCCGGACCACCTTTTCCCGGCCTATGCGCTTCACCGTCCGGGGCATGGCGTACATCATGCTGAAAAGATCCGAGATATCCAGGACGTGGTCCCCCTCGTAGTGAATGGGGCGGGTGGAGTCGATCTCCAGGGCGGCCCGCTTCATGGCCCGGAAGTTTTCGCCGTAGCCGGCCTCGTTCCCCAGGGACCAGATGATGACGCAGGGATGGTTTTTGTCCCGCTCCACCATGCGCACCATGCGGTCCACGCACTGCCCCCTCCACCGGGGGTCGCTCCCCGGGATGCGGTGGCGCAGGCCGTGGGTTTCCAGGTCGTTTTCGTCCATAACGTAGAAGCCGTAGCGGTTGCACAATTCGTAAAAGCCGGGGCTGTTGGGATAGTGGCTGGTGCGGATGGCGTTGACGTTGTGGGCTTTGAGCAGGCGCAGGTCGCCCTCGGTAATCTCCAGGGGGACGGCGTGGCCGTAAACGGGATGAAACTCATGGCGGTTGACCCCCTTCAGCTTGATGGAGCGGCCGTTAATGAAGAGCTGGCTCTCCTTGATCTCCACCTTCCGGAAGCCGAAGGAGCAGCTGCGCACCTCCAGCACCCGGCCCTCTCCGTCCTGGAGAGTCAAAAGGAGGCGGTAGAGATGGGGCGTCTCCGCCGACCACTTGCGGGGGTTCTTGACCTCCTGCTCCAGGATAAGGGTCTCCTCCTTGCCGCCCTCCACCGCGGCCTCCGCCTCCATCAGGCAGATCTGCTCCCCTCCTCCTTCTTCATCCAGGAGGGCCGCCTGCAGGCGGCAGGGAAAACTCCCCGTTTCATTGCGGTTGGCGATCTTGGCGCGGAGATAAAAGTGGGCGTCGGTATAGCTGTGGTCCAGGTCGCACCAGGCAAAGAAGTCCCGCACGGATAGCCGGGGGACGGCCAGCAGGCAGACCTCCCGGAAGATGCCCGAGAGGCGCCACATATCCTGGTCTTCCAGGTAGCTGCCGTCGGACCACTTGTAGACCTCCACGGCGATAACGTTCTTCCCTTTTGTCAAGTAAGGGGTGATGCGGAACTCGGCGGGGAGAAAAGAGCCCTGGCTGTAGCCCACCTCCCGGCCGTTAATCCAGAGGTAGAAGGCCGACTTGACGCCGTCAAAATTGACGTAGATCTCCTTGTCTTTCCAGTGCTCGGGTATGGTAAATTCCCGCCGGTACGAGCCTACGGGATTGTCTTTGGGGTCGATCCGGGGCAGCCGCCCCTTGCCCAGGCTGGGGGTGTAGCCCAGGTTGCGGTAGATAGGGATGCCGTAGCCTTTTAGCTCCATGTTAGAGGGGACCTGGATTTTATCCCAGCCGGAGAGGTCGTAATCCACCTTGTAAAAATCCGCGGGGCGCTCCCCGGGGCAGGGGGACCACTTAAAATCCCATTCCCCGTTCAGGGAACAGTAATACGGCGAAGGGCCGCCGCCCAGGGCGCTTTCCCGGTCCGGGCAGGGTATGGAAGTACAGCGGGCAGGCTCCCGGTTCACGGCGTACTTTTCCAGATCCTCCCAGTAAGGCTTGCTCTCTTTCATCTTACCCCTCCTGTTCGGCAACCTTTTCTGTGATGCAGGTCGTCTCTCTTTTCTTTCCTTCAGCCGCCGGCTTGCCAGCTGGTCCAGGCTTCCTTCAGGCAAAGGCAAAGGCCTGCCAAAGGCCCCTGCACCATTCCTTAGTTAATTCCCATAGCGGGGTGCAAAATCCTGCCTCCCCTTCGTTTTTCAGGAAAAGACTAAATCGGGGCGGGCCGGGGGAGGGTGGCTTTGGCTCATCATTGAAATAAGCCGTGAGCCCGGGGGACGGTGGCTTGGCTCATCTTTGACGTTGCCGATAAACGCAATTTCATTGATTGCGGGAGCGTTGGCTGATGCTTGCAGGGTGACAGTATCCCAGGCCGATAACATGAGTGCCGGTAGATATTGACACCCCTTTAATTTTTATATATATTAGGGTTATTAAAATTTAATAGACCAGCGATGACCGGAACCAGTAGCCGGGTGCAAAACTCCCAGAGAGCCGCCGTTCGGGTGCAAGGCGGTAGTTTTGGCCAGGTGAACTCCTCCGGGAGCTGCCCGCCGAAATTGCTTCGGGCAAGAGTAGGCCGGGCCGGGGGCTTCCGTTATTAAAAAGAGTGGGCGGTAGTAGTTTTGCCGCCAAAAAGAGTGGTACCGCGGAAAGGCTAGCCTTTCGTCTCTTGACGAAAGGTTTTTTTAATGCCTCTCCCCCACTCCAAATCAAAGCGTAAGGAGGCAGCAGCATGTCAGAAAAAATTTTTATCTTCGACAGCACCTTAAGGGACGGGGAGCAGACTCCCGGAGCCAGGCTAAACCGGGAGGAAAAGCTGGAGCTTGCCCGGCAGCTGGCCCGCCTGGGTGTAGATATAATCGAAGCCGGTTTCCCCATTTCTTCTCCCGGCGAATTGAAAGCGGTCCAGGAGATTGCCCGCCAGGTCAAAGGGCCGGTGATCTGTGCCCTGGCCCGGGCGGTGAAGGGGGATATCGATGCCGCCTGGGAAGCGATCAAGGAGGCGGAACGCCCGCGGCTCCATGTTTTCCTGGGAGCCTCGGATATCCACATGAAATACAAGCTAAGAAAGGATCCGGAGCTTCTCCTGGAGCAGGCGGTGGAAGCGGTAAAGTATGCCCGCCGCTTTGCCGACGACGTGGAGTACTCGCCGGAGGATGCCACCAGGGCCCGGGAGGAGTACCTCTGCCGGGTGATCGAAGGGGCCATCAAGGCCGGGGCGACGGTAATCAATATACCGGATACGGTGGGCTATGCCGTCCCCGAGGAATTCGGGGCCTTGATCAGGAGGCTGCGGGAGAAGGTGCCCGGGGCCGAGAAGGTGATTTTCAGCGTCCACTGCCACAATGACCTGGGCCTGGCGGTGGCCAATTCCCTGGCCGCCATCGAGAACGGCGCCCGCCAGGTGGAGTGCAATATTAACGGCATCGGCGAGAGGGCCGGGAACGCGGCCCTGGAAGAGATCGTCGTGGCCTTGAGGATCCGGCAGGACCACTATCCTTACCATACGGACATAAACTTCGGCGAGATCTACCGCACCAGCCGCCTGGTCAGCAAGCTTACGGGGATCCGCATCCCCGTGAACAAGGCGGTGGTGGGGATTAATGCCTTTGCCCATTCTTCCGGCATTCACCAGGACGGTGTCCTGAAAGACAAGCGCACCTACGAGATCATCGATGCCGACCTAATCGGCGGCAAGGCGGCCCAGATGTTCCTTACTGCCCGCTCGGGTCGCCATGCCGTCAAGAACCAGCTCCAGCAGCTGGGCTATACCCTTACGGAAGAGCAGCTGGAATCCCTCTACCACCGTTTCGTGGAACTGGCCGATAAGAAGAAGGAGATCTTCCCGGAAGACCTGGAAGCCCTGGTGTTCGATCATATTTTTGCTGCGGAACCCGTGTACCGCCTGGATTACCTGCAGACGGTGAGTGGGAGCCGCAGCATCCCCTCCGCCGTAATCCGGCTGAAGTGCGCTGACGACAGCATTATCCAGGAGGTGGCTGTAGGCTCCGGTCCCATTGATGCCGCCTACAATGCCATCAACAAGATCGTCGGCCTCAACATAAAGCTGGAGAACTACCAGTTGAACGCGGTAACCAAGGGTAGAGACGCCTTGGGCGAGGTTGCAGTAAAGATCTCGTATCAGAATAAGACCATCCTGGGGCGCGGCACCAGTACCGACATCGTTGAGGCCAGCGTCAAGGCTTACCTGGACGGCGTAAACAAGCTGCTCAAGATTAACGGTTATAATAACTATAACAACGGTTAATCCGGCCGGGTTACATTTAACTAAACCCGGTCCGGGCATATAACCAAGTCTTGACCCGGTACGATTTAATTGCCCTGTTCGGTTCCGTTGAACTTAGTCTTGAATCGGTGCCCGCTATTTATTAAATCACAGCCGGGTCCCCAATTAACCAAATCTTGAGACGGTACATTCTCATGAATTAAACTCCGGCCGGGGATTGTTTAACCAACCCCGGCTGGAGACCGTCTATCTATAATATTCTTCGGGACCGGGGGCGGCCTCCCGCCGCCTCCCTCCCTCTCCCCTTTCCCCGCAATCTTCCTGGACAGGATTCTCTACGCCGTTTAGAAACTGCTCCCGGCTTATCTTTTCCCCATCGAGTTCTGCCGCCGGATAGCTTTCCTCAATATCCTCCTCGGGGTCGTCCAGGTGCTGGTAGTGCTCGATATGGGGTTCGAACAAGGGCTTGCGCCCCCAGGGAACGGGCAAGGGAATCCCCCCTTCCGCCTCCAGCGAGCCTGTTGCCGGCGTTTATGGTGTTTATAGTATTTAAAAAAAATCCGCTTTTATTCCCGGCAGGGAAGCGCCGGCGTCAGCAGCGGCTTCTTGATTCCCGGCAGGGAAGCGCCGGCGACTGCAGCGGCACCCTGGCAACAGCAGGGGTTGCGGTTGTTCCAAGCTCAAGCCCGCCGACGATCTCCCGACGGGTGGCGGCAGCAGTAGCTGGACTGTCCGGAAAGAAAGTTGGCTCGCCGTTGGCCCACCGGGCAGCTTTCATACGACATGGCTGTATACTGGAATAAATCAAAGGAACCCTCCCCGTGATATATGTAATGACATATATTCGGAGAACTTCCCGCTGATATGTAGAAAGTTAATTGTTCTGGGCACCGGATGTGGTATAATGTTATAAAGCGCTGCAAGGTGGTAAATATGGTAGACCTTACCGCAAAGCAGAAGCGGGTGCTGGAGTTTATAAAAAAAGAGGTGGAGCGGTGCAACTATCCCCCCTCGGTGCGGGAAATTTGCCGGGAAATGGGCTTTCGTTCCAGCTCCACGGCCCACGCCCACCTGGAGGCGCTGCAGCGAAAGGGTTATATCCGCCGGGATCCCACCAAGCCCAGGGCCATCGAAATCCTGGTTGATTTTTCCCCCGCCTCAAAAGCGTCGTCTTCCGCTCCTTCTTCTGCGCCTCCCGTCAACTTTGCCCCCCTGCTGGGACGAATTACTGCCGGAAAGCCTGTTTTGGCCGAAGAAAACTACCAGGGCTACCTCCCACTTCCTCCCGAATTCCCCCGGGGCGCCGACTATTTTGTATTGAGAGTCAGCGGCGACAGCATGAAAGGAGCGGGCATTTTGGATCGGGACTATGTGATCATCCGCCGGCAGGAAGCCGTGGAAAACGGGGAAATTGCCGCCGTGCTCCTGGAGGACGAGGCCACCGTCAAGCGCTTTTTCAAGGAGGGCGACCTGATCCGGCTTCAGCCGGAGAACAGCCTTTATAAACCGATCCTGGTGCGGCAGGTCCAAGTTTTGGGCAAAGTAGTCGGTCTTTTCCGCAAGATGTAAATCCCCCTCCCCTCCCCCGGGAAGCCCTTTTTTGCCGCCGCCCTCAACGGGCAGGCGCCGCTCTATTTGCCAAGCTTGTCTTCGGCCGTTTTCCCAGTTGCCCAAACCAAAATTTTTTAAAATATGCTTCTAGCCTATTGACAAAAATAATACAACATGATAATAATTATTATGTAGTAATTATTATCTATATTGAAGGGAGTTATATTCATGGATACCGCCACGCTTTTAAAAAGCAAGGGTTTACGGGTGACGCCCCAGCGCCTGGCCATCTTGGATATCCTGCGCTCCACCAAGGCCCACCCGTCGGTGGAGACGGTGTACGACCTTGTCCGGGAGCGCTTCCCATCGATTAGTTTTAACACCGTTTATAAAACCTTGCAGTCTTTTGAAGATGCCGGCCTGGTTTGGAAGCTCAGCATCGACAACCTGTACCGCTATGACGGAAATACCCTCCCCCACGCCCATTTTTACTGCCACCGCTGCGGCATGGTTTTAGATGTAAACGGGGAACTCACCCAGAGATTTAGCGAGTTTCTGGAGATGGCCCGGAAAACACCGGGGCTGAAGGTCCAGTCCATGGAGGTAAATTTTTACGGGCACTGTCCGGCTTGCCGTTATTAAGGCCCTCTCCCGGCTTCCTCTCCTGCCGGGAGCGGCCTTGAAAATATAAGCCACCATTTAATCACCATTTATAGAAGGAGGAATCAAGATGAGCAACACCCAAACTCTAATTAACCACGTAGCCCTGGGAGTTACCAGGGAGACGGAGCTGCAGGAGGCAGTGGATAAAGAATTTCGGGGTGAGACCATGGAAGTGGGCCTCTACCTGGCCATGGCCCGGCAGGCCCAGCGGGAAGGATATCCCGAAATCGCCAGGATATTGCAGGACATCGCCTGGGAAGAGGCGGAGCATGCCGCCCGGTTTGCCGAGTTGAACGGCCGTATCTCCGCCAGCACCAAGGAGAACCTGGAAAGGATGCTGCAAGGAGAGATTATGGCCAACCGGGGCAAGCGGGAAGCGGCGCTGAAGGCCAAGGAGATCAACAACGACCACGGGCACGACTTTTTCGACGAATCTTCCCGGGACGAGGCCAGGCACGCCCAGGCCCTGGAGGGCTTGCTAAAAAGGTATTTCAGTTGAGGGCACCGCTGGAAAGATCAATAGGAGAAACGGTTCATGGGCACCCGCGAAGGGTGCCCAATATTTTTGGATCAGGGACGGTTCTTTCGATATATGCCGCTACATATATTAAGGGGACGACTCTCTTAATATATTTATGGGCAATTATTCTTTATTATTTTTTTATTCCTTTGCTACTAATTCTTTATTCCTTTAATACTTCCGCCGCCGCCAGGCAGGTGGCGGCCAGGGCGTGGGGCAGGGTAAGCCCCCCTTGCAGGAAGACGGCATAAGGCTCCCGCATGGGGGCATCGGCGCTGAGCTCGCCGGAAGCTCCCTGGTAGAAGGTGCCCGCCGCCATGATTACCGGGTCTTCGTAGCCCGGCAGGGGCGCCGGCTCCAGGGTCAGGTGGGCGTCCACGGGCGAGTATTTTTGGATGGCCTGGCAGAAGCGCCTCACCTTCTCGGCGCTTTTCAAAAAAATGGTCTGCACGATGTCTCCCCGCTCCTGGTCGAAAGCCGGGCGCACGGGGTAGCCCATCCGGGCGAAAAGGTGCGCGGCAAAGACGGCATTTTTCAAGGCGTTGCCCGCCAGAACGGGGGCCATGAAGAGCCCCTGGTAAAGGTTTCTTTTGGCCGTCAGCGGTCCCAGAGCGGCATTGAGGCCGGGGGCGGTCATCCGCGCGGCAACTTTATGGATAAGCTCCCGGCGCCCCACGGCGTAGCCTCCCCCCGGGGCCAGCCCCCCGCCCGGATTTTTAATCAGGGAGCCGACCAGAAGGTCCGCCCCGGCGGCAGTGGGCTCCCAGGCCTCCACGAATTCGCCGTAGCAGTTGTCTACCAGGATCCAGGCTTCCGGGTAGCGGCGCCGGGCCGCCGCGATCAAGCTCTCCATAAGGGAGATGGTCAGGGGGGGACGATAGGGATCGTAGCCCGGGGAACGCTGGATCAGGATAAGCCGGGGATTCAAGGCGGGGTCCAGCCCCTCCAGGTCCGGGTAGCCGCGGCGGTCCGTTTCCTGGCAGTAGTGGTAGCGGATCCCCCACTGGGCCAGGTTCCCCTCCTCGGAACCCTTGCTCCCGATTACTGTTTGCAGCGTATCGTAAGGCGGGCCGGTCAGGGAGAGCAGCAGCTCCCCGGGGCGGAGCAAAGCAAAAAGGGCGATGCACAAGGCATGGGTGCCCGAGACCATCTGGCTGCGCACTAGGGCGGCTTCGCCGTGGAAGACGCGGGCAAATATTCTTTCCAGCTTGTCCCGCCCCTGGTCGCCGTAGCCGTAGCCGCTGCTTTCGGCAAAATCGGCATCGCTGACCCGCTCCTGGCGAAAGGCCTCCAGGACCCGGTACTGGTTTATAAAAACGGTGGCGTCGATCTTTTCCCATTGGGGCGCCACCGCCTCCAGGGATTCCGGGACCCAGCGGGACAGGGGGTCGGGCAGGTTCAGGCAGTCCAGGTAGGAGTAAGTTCGCAGCGCCATGCTTCAACAACCCTCCTTGGAGAGGGGGGATTCAGGGCCGCCCTCTTCTGCCGGCGGCCGGCGGTACTCTTCCAGCCGGGCGGCGTCGGCCTGGCCCACCTCCGCCTCCACCTCCAGGAAGCGGGGCCCGTAGCCGACCTCCAAAACCTTTCCGCTGCGTCGAATCCGGTAAAGCAAGGCGGCCTTGCTGTAGGGCAGGTACAGTTTAATCCTCCGGGCCGTTTGGCTCAATGCCCGGGCCACAGCCTCCTCCAACTGAGGGAGGCCTTCCCCCCGGAGTGCGGAGATAAAGCAGCCTTCCGGAAACTCCCGCTCCAGGTACCGCCGGACCGAAGGTTCCTGGAGGCGGTCCAGCTTGTTGAAAACCATCAGCTCCCGCCGGTAGTATTCCGGATCCAGGCGGGAGAGGTGCTGGCGAACGGCGGTAATCTGGTGCAGGCAATCGGGGTGGGAGATGTCGACCACGTGCAAAAGCAGATCGGCGGCGTTAATCTCCTCCAGGGTGGCCTGGAAAGCGCTCCAGAGCTGGGGAGGCAGGCGGTGGATAAAGCCCACGGTGTCGGCAAAGAGGACCACCCGGCCGTCGGAGAGGACACCCCGCCGGACGGAGGGATCCAGGGTGGCGAAGAGCATGTCCTCGGTATATAGCTGCGCTCCGGTGAGGGCGTTCAGCAGCGTGGATTTGCCGGCGTTGGTATAGCCCACCAGGCTAACCAGGGGATACTCGTGGCGCTTCCGCTTCTGCCGGTGCAGGTGGCGGTGCCGCCTCAGGGAATTGATCTCCCGGCGCAGTTCGCCGATGCGCTTGCGGATAACCCGCCGGTCTACCTCCAACTGGGTTTCGCCGGGACCCCGGGTCCCGATGCCGCCTCCCAGCCGGGAAAGCTGCTCCCCCTTCCCGATCAGGCGGGGCAGCAGGTACTGCAATTGGGCCAGTTCCACTTGCAGCTTCCCTTCCCGGGTGCGCGCCCGGCGGGCAAAAATGTCCAGGATTAGGGCGGTGCGATCGACTACTTTAACCCCCAGCAGGGCTTCCAGGTTGCGCACCTGGGTGGGAGAGAGTTCGTCGTTGAAGATGACCAGTTCTGCTTCCCGTTGCTGCACCGTTTCCGCCAGCTCTCGGGCTTTTCCCTTCCCGATATAGTAAGCCTGATCGGGGGCCTTCTTCTTCTGCGTCCTGACGGCTACTACTTCCGCCCCTGCCGTCCGGGCCAGCAGGGACAACTCCTCCATTTCCTCATCAAATCTATGCTCTTCTGACGGCGTTTCCAGGCCGACCAATACGGCTTTTTCTGCAGACAGGTTGCTTTAAACCCCTTTCTTCCTACTTTGGCCTTCCTTGATTTAATCCCCGGCCAAGGGAATGGGCCGGGCTGCTTCCGAATTGCTTGGCTATCGATTTATTGTTCATCATAATCTTAACATAATTGAATGTTTCGGGGAAAGAGTTTAAACTCCCTGTACGGCCGGGTGTATTCGCGCCCTTCCCCGCAAAGCCGGTTTCAAGGGCATTTTTTTGCCTCCGGGTGGCGGCTCCTTCTCAAAATGCTGCGCAGGGCCGAAAAATACGAGAACAACTTCAGGCCGAAGCCTGGAATGCCGATGACAAGCAAAACACTGCAAATAAGATGAAAACAGCTCCAAAAAGGGGCTGTTTTCATGAAATATAATTCGTAGAATAACCGCTAGCCGCCGGCAATAACCAGGTAGATCTGCACTGTATCTCCCTTTCTCAGCTTTGTTTTTTCTCCCTTGAGCTCCCGGCTGTCCCTCCCGTTGACGAAAACGGCAAAGTGCCGCTGGTAGCGGGAGATGATTTCGGAGCCATAGCGATTGGCCAGTTCTTCCAGTAATTCTCCAACGGTCCGGGCCTTGCTGGTGTACTCCTCTTCCCCCAGCTCCTTGTGGAGAAGGGAAGGCAGCTTTACGGTAATCATGAATAATCTGCTCCTTTACCCTTTATGCAGTTGCTTCAGGCGATTCCGACATCCGCTCCAGGGCATCGGCGACGGCCTGCAATCCCAGGGACTCCAGGCGCCTCCTCCTGGGGAACCCTCTTTCGTCGATGTCCCTCAGCCTGTAGTATTCTTCCAGCATAGAATCGAAGGGAATGGTCCGGCGCTGGATTTCGTCGGCCCTCCCTGCCTTTAAAGCCCGGTCGCTCCCCCAGATGCCCGGCAGAAACCTGGTTGCCCGCATAATCTTGTTGAAATTGGGGAAGAGAACGGCGTTGGCAACGGAGCCAAGGGCATCCATGAATTTTTCCGCCCGGATCTTTTTTAGCAAGGGGAACAAGAAGGAAAACTGCGGATTGAGCACGGCCGTCAACTTGGAGGTAAGCCCCTCGGGATGGGGCTCCAGAAGACGCCGGGGCAGCCGGTCGTCCTCCCGGGTGGCCCCGCAGAGGTTGCCGATAGCCCGTTTCAGGTACCAGATCCGGTGGGCCGTCTCCACCAGGGACTCCAGGGTGTAGCCGAAGCCGGTAGCGGCGTTGATCAGGTTCAGCAAATCGTTCACATCGTCGGTGCCGGCCGTCTTCACATATTCGCAGATAATGGCGGAGTTGGTAATAATCCCTTTCACCTGGGCACCGATGGTCTGAGCCGCTTTGCCTTCCGCTCTGAGGGGCTTGGAACGGGGGATATTCAGATCGTCGTTGTTGCCGACGCCCAATTCGATGTACAGGTTGGCGTCGGCGCAGTGGCAGGCTCCCCTGATGCCGGTGGCATAGGTGAGGGCCAGGGACCATAAGGCCCGGGGATCATGCATGGGGCACTCCAATCCCTTGACATGGATGGCGTATTCCTTTCCCCCGTATTTTTCAGAGATGGCTCTGGTGCCCTCGGCCAGGATATCCCCGAATCCTTCCCGGTAGGCGGTTTTTTCCAGCAGCTCCAGCATCACCTCCGGCTTGTTCCAGCCGAGTTTGATGCCTCCCGTTTCTTTATCCGTAAAAACGCCGTTTAAATACGCCTCGGTGGCGTAGGCCAGGGTGGCACCGGCGGAGATGCAATCCATTCCAAAGCGGTTGCACAGCTCGTTGGCCTTGTTATTGGCTTCCACGGAGTCCATCAGGTGCATGGTCCCCAGGGCGGCTGCCGCTTCATACTCGGCACCGGGGCCCTCCTCCATGCGGAAAGGCCCGTAATCCACTTTAACCAGGCGCTTGCAGGAAATGGGGCAGCCATAACAGGAATGGCTCTTGGTTAAGATGGTCCTGGCGACGTTGCTTCCGCTTAACTTCTTCTGGCCTTCCTCCCAGTAGGCCTGGCGCCAGTTTTTGACGGGAACGTCGCCGACGGCCATGCCGTATTCCATGTGCACGTTGGAGCCGAAAGCCTTCAGGCCTTTGCTCAACAGGTTCAGCTTGATGTTTTCCACCATCCGGTTGCGGAGCTCTTTCATGGCCTCTTCATCGGCGACGACGGGCTTCTTTTTGCCCCGGCACACTACCGCCTTTAGCTTTTTGGAGCCCATTACGGCTCCCATGCCGCACCTTCCCGCTGTAGAGCCCCGGTTGTTCATTACGCTGGCAAATTTCACCAGGTTCTCGCCGGCCGGACCGATGCAAATTACCTGGGCGCGCTTGTCGCCCACTTCTTCTTTGAGCGACTCTTCCGTTTCATAGGTGTCCTTGCCCCAGAGATGAGAAGCATCCCTTATCTCTTTGCTCTTATCGGTTACGAAGAGATAAACAGGCTTCTCTGAAGCGCCCGTAATAATAATTCCATCATAGCCGGTAGCTTTAAGCTGCGGGGCGAAGTGGCCTCCCATGCAGGCTTCGCCCCAGATCCTGGTCAGGGGGGAGCGGGCACAGATTTCCAGCCGGGAGGTTCCCGGCACGGTAAGGCCGGAGATGGGTCCCAGCATGATCATCAGCGGATTTTCCGGAGAAAGGGGATCTGCTTTCCAGCACTCATGGTCAAAGAACCACTTGGCGGCCAGGCCGCTGCCGCCCAGGAAATCGCGGTAATCCTTTTCCGGGAGTTCAATATCCTCGAATACTCCATTGGTTAAATCCACTTTTAAAATCTTGCCCCAGTTACCCTTCATTTTCTTCCTCCTACAAATATTCTGACCTGTTCTCCATCCCTCTTTTTGTCCTGATTGTACCGCAGCGGTTTTGCCCAATTGATTTGCATACAATTTATACATATATACCTATATATTAGTTTTTACAGCCTGTATTTGTCAACCGGGGGAGAAAAAAGGAATTATTTTATGTCCATTCGCAGCGGGTAGATGTGGTCTCCTGTTTTTTATGCCGGCTCAGCCGCCATGCCCTGGGAAGGCAACCATTTCCCGGGGTTGGCCACCTTTTGGAATTATCTCATGGCGGCGCCAACGGAGGATTACGCACCCCCTCCTATTTCCAAATTTTCAGGATCAGTTTGCTTAATAACCCTTCAGGATTAGTTTGCTTAGCAATCATTCCGGATCGGCTGCTTCAAATTCCTGCCGGATAGATTTGGCGTTGTTTCCTTGCTTTGGCGGCCTCCCCGAAGGCATCCTTACGGCTCCCTGCCAAAACCATTGCCCATTGCCATACAGCAGGCGCCGTTGGTCCTTAAGATTCGCATTTCATGATTTCTCCAACTTTACCGGTGCCTGGAGGCTGCCCCTCCAAATATCTATTTCCAAGAAAAGCGCCGGTTTCCTGCTTGAACGTAAAAATATAGGGTATTCTGTGAGTGGTGCGCCCCAAAATTTCATACCTCCCTTTTCGCCGGGCCGGCGCGCCGTTGTCCCGTTGCCTGGTGCCAATTTCTACACTGTCCCGCCATGGCCGGCCTTATCCGGGCGGCTTTGGCGGCTTCGAAAGGAGTTCGGTTCGACGACAAGGCCGCCCAACACGATTTGCCGGGCGCTGTTAGATCGTTTTTCAAGGCGTCCCCGGTTAACAGAAGGACAGCGGCCGCGCTTCGCCGTAGGCTGGCAATCGCTTCTTCGAGGAGGCCGGTTGTTTTCTGCCGGCCCTGCTAGGCCAGCTCGTTGGCCCCGGCCAGGAGATATTGCCTGATCCTGGGAAAACCCTCCCGGGTAAGGGAGGATATAGGCTCGATCCACTTCAGGGGCGGCATTAATAACTTTGCCGCCGGGGCTGTCTCTTGGAGCAGATCGCACTTGCTGCCCAGGGGGAGGTACCGCTGTCCCTGGCCGCTGCAGGCGGCCGCCAGGGAGCGGTGAATTTTCCCTACGAAATCCAGGCGGGAGGGATCGGTGCAGGTCAGGTCAATGAGATGAATAATCAAATCGGCTCTCCGGATGGCCTGCAGGGTGGCAATCAGTTTGAGGCGTTCTCTTTTAGGCAGAGGTTCTTCCTGGAGCAGCGCCGTGGTATCCGTAAAGGCAATGCGCAGGGGCTTGCCGTTCAGGCGGTTTACGGCAAAGGTGCGCACGGTGCCGTTGGTTCGGGAACCGGGCTCCACCATGAGCTTCCTGGCCTGTTCGGGGGTAATAACCCCTCTCCCCCGCCCGTAGGGGCCCTCTTCGGTGTAGCAGAGGCTCCTGGCCCCCAGGTACTCGGCAAAATTGATGCAAAACAAGCTTTTCCCCGATCGGGCGGCCCCGACCACGGCCACATTAAGATTCATAGCCGTCCTCCGCCAGATCCGTCTTTTCGATGGTCATCAACTCATCGCGGGTTGGCTCCAGCGGCTTTTTGCTTAAGCGCAGCGCCTGCCTGCGCATCGCTCTCTCCAGGGTGTTTCTTACCAGGCGGGCATTGCTGAAGTTGAAAGCCTCCTTCTGCTTCTGTTCCAGCAAAAAGCGGCGCAGGTAGCTTTTGGCGCCGGGAGAGAGGCGGTAGTGGCGCTCCGTGGCCATCAGGTCGGCTATTTGCATCAGTTCGGCAATGCTGTAATCGGGAAAATCCAGGTGCAGGGAAAAGCGGGAGCTTAGTCCCGGGTTCAGGGCCAGGAAATGCTCCATCTCCCGGCGGTAGCCCGCCAGGATGAGCACAAAATCGTTCCGGTAGTCTTCCATGCCCTTGACGAGAAGGTCGATGGCTTCTTTACCGAAATCCCTTTCCCCTCCCCGCCCCAGGGAATAGGCTTCATCGATAAATAGAATGCCGCCCAGGGCCTTTTTCAGGACCTCCCTGGTTTTCTGGGCCGTATGGCCGATATACTCGCCCACCAGGTCGGCCCGCTCCACCTCCACCAGATGGCCCTGGGGAAGAACGCCCAGGCCTTTTAGGATCCGGCCCAGCAGCCGGGCTATCGTCGTCTTTCCCGTTCCCGGGTTTCCCTTAAAAACGGTATGTAAAACCAGGGGTTCGTTTTTCAGGTGGTGCCGGGACCTCTTTTTCTGAATTTCGATGTACGCCCGCAGCTCTTCCACAACCTGCTTGACATCTTTTAAGCCGACCAGTTGTTCCAACTCCGCCAGGGCTTCCTGCAGGGCCGCCCGGTTCTCCAGCCCGGCCCCGGCTGGTTCTCCGCCCAGAGCCTCCAGGGCGGCCAGGGTCCCCAGCTCCCCCCGCTGGACCCTTTTCCAGAAGGCCTCCCCGGGCGGCAGCGGCTTTAGCAAAGCCATGCTACCCCTCCTGTTTCTAAGTATATTATATGTGGCGGGAATTAAAACGTCCTTGAAGCATTGGGACTGGCTGCCGGGGATAAGTAGCGGGCGGCTCCAGCCCGCCGCCGTACCATCGGAGTATCAGGAATGGGCTTTTGGGAAAAGCATTGGGCGGCTCCCAGAACTGCCCCCCGGCAGCGAAAAATTCGGGCTGTGCTTCTGGAAAAAGTATTGGCGGCTTGGCGGGCTTCTGGATTTCCATCGTGCAGCCAAAGTATCTCGGCGTGCTTTTGGGAAAAAGTACAAGCCTTCAGTCCAGCAATAAGCTGCCGCATCGCGCCTCTCGAGCCTGCATATTTATGCAAAGCTTTGCCTGGAAAGCAGCAAAAAAGACACCTGGCGGTGCCTTTTTTTTAAACGCTCCTGAAAACTTTTTCTGCTACTCCGGCTGCTCTTCCTCGGGGACGGCTGCGGCCAGGTTCAAGTTTATGTTGCGCACGGGAATGATGGTAGAGACGGCATGCTTGTAAACCAGCTGCTGCCTTCCTTCCACTTCCAGGAGCACTGTGAAGTTGTCAAAACTGCGGATAACTCCCTTGATCTGGTACCCGTTCACCAGGAATACCGTGAGCATCATGTTTTCTTTGCGGGCCTGGTTTAAAAAGTTATCTTGTAAATTTATGCTGGCTTTCATTAAGAAGCTCCTTCCATGTTTACTTATCTGGTTTAATTCGCGTGCGAAGTTAATTTTTCCTTCACCGCACGGGAAATTAATTCCTCCAAAGCTTCCAGACCGTCTTCCGCCTGCAGCCATATAATCCGCCGGTCCCTTCGGAACCAGGTCAGTTGTCTCTTGGCCAGCTGCCGGGTTTCTTTTTTGATCTCCGCCACAGTCTCTTTCCAACCTTTGCCGTTTTCCAAGTAGCGGACCAGCTGGCGATAACCCAGGACCTGCAGCCCCGGGGAATCGGGTTTAAATCCTTTTTCCAGCAGCCGGCGGGTCTCCTCAAGGAAGCCGGCGGCCATCATCTCCTCCACCCGCCGGTCGATGCGCCGGTAAAGCTCTTCCCGCTCCATGTTAAGGCCAAACATCAGCAGGCGGTAGGGCGATTCCTGGCGGCGGGTCAGCTCCACCTGGCGGGATATGGGTATGCCGTCCTGGTAGTAAACCTCCAGGGCGCGGATAATGCGCTTCTGGTCGTTGGGATGAATCTTGGCGGCCGCAGCGGGATCCACTTCCGCCAGGCGCCGGTATAAAACCTCCAGACCCTGCTCCCGGGCAGCCTGCTGCAGCTGCCGGCGCAGCCCGATATTTTTGCCCCGGCCCTGGAATACATAGCGGTCAATTACTGCATTGACATAGAGGCCGGTCCCTCCCACCATGAAAGGGAGCTTTCCCCCCCGGTAAAGCTGACTGATCACCCGGTCCGCCTCCCTTTGAAAATCGGAGACGCTGAAATCCTGGTCCGGGTCCACCAGGTCGATCAGGTGATGTTTTACCAACTCCTGCTCCCGGGCCGTCGGCTTGGCGGTGCCGATATCCATGTACCGGTATACCTGCGCCGAATCGGCGGAGATAATCTCCGCCCCAATCCGGGGGGCCACCTCCAGGGCCAGCCGACTTTTGCCTACGGCGGTCGGCCCCACCAGGACCAGCAAAGGAATTTTCCTCTTTCCGGTTTCCTCCACGGTCAGCCTCCCCTCCGCCGGAAGCTTTTTTCCAGCTCTCCCCGGCGGAAGCGAATTACGGCGGGGCGACCGTGGGGGCAGTAATGGGCCCGCGGCGTTTCGCTCCACTGCTGCAGCAGCGCCTCCATCTCCGCCCGGCTGAGAGCCTGGTGCGCCTTAATGGCCCGGTGGCAGGCGATGGTTTTTCGAATATGCTCCCTCCGGTCGGCCATCTTCTCTTCCTCGAAAGCGGAAAGATCGCCGATCAGGAGGTAAAGCTCTTCCCGGTTGATCGGGTGCCATTCGTTAAAGGGAACTTGCCGGACAATAAAAGTATTATCTCCAAATGGTTCCATTTTAAAACCGATTTCCTCCAGCAGGGGCAAAAGCTGATGGAGGCGCTCCCGCCAGGCCGGGGGCACTTCCACGGTTATCGGAAGCGTAAGTTGACCGCCGCCGGCGGAGCTCGAGTTTTCCGAGGAAAGCTTTTCGAAGATTATTCGTTCGTGCGCCGCGTGCTGGTCGATGAGCAGCAGGTCCTCTCCCTGCTGGACCACCAGGTAGCTCTGCAGGTATTGGCCCAGCAGGCGCAGGGGCTCCGGGGAGGGCTCCCAAATGGACTCCCGGGAGGGATCGGCCACGATATCCTGGGACGGGCCCGACAACGATTCTCGGGACGGGCCCGGTAAATGTTCCCGGCCCGGCTCCGTCCCGGCTTCCCGAAGGGGGACGGCCCCCGCCTCCCCTTCTCTGCCCTCCGCTCCCGGGAAATAGCCGGGGTGCTCCAGGGGTTCTTCTCCCTGCCCGCCGGGGGCGAAGGGAAGTTCCTCCACCTCCCGCCAGATCAGCCCGTGCCGGCGGTCCAGCTCCAGCTGCTTCCCTGTCCCGGCCTCGGCGGCGCGGGAAGGGGCCGGCGCAAAGGTATAAGAGTTGTGCAGGGCGTTCCGCACGGTGCGGTAGACCATATCCTTCACCTGCTCGCTGCGCAGGAAGCGGATCTCTGTCTTGGCCGGGTGCACGTTTACATCTAGCAGGGAGGGCTCCAAAGAAAGGTTGATTACGGCCACGGGATGCCGCCCCCGGGGGAGCAGCGTTCCGTAGCCTCGCTCCAGGGCGCTGCTTAAAAGGGGGCTTTGCACCAGGCGCCCGTTGACGATAAAGACCTGGTGGGTCCGCCGCGAGGCGCGGTGAAAATGAGGGGCCGAGATAAAGCCCTCCACTTTGGTCCGATTATCCTCGCTGCCGCCTTGAAGAGGAAGCATGGCGGCAGCGCAGGCCTCTCCCCAGAGGGAGGCGATGGTGTGCAGCAGATTCCCGTCCCCGGAGGTCTGCAAGAGGACCCTTTTCTCGCTGGACAGGGTAAAGGCTACTCCGGGATTGGCCAGGGCCAGGTTGGTGGTCAAGGCGACGATTCTCCCCTGCTCCACGGAGGCGTGCTGCAGAAATTTTAACCGCCCGGGGGTGTTGTAAAACAGGTCTTTTACCTGGACGCTGGTCCCCTGAGGGCCTCCCGCTTCTTCGCACTTTATAACCTTTCCTCCCGCCAGTTCAATCCGGGTGGCGCTGAGGCTCTCCTTGACCCTGGTAGTCATGGAGACCCGGGCTACGGCGGCGATGCTGGGGAGCGCTTCGCCCCGGAAACCCAGGCTGGCAATGGCCTGCAAATCATCGATTTTCGTCAGCTTGCTGGTGGCAAACCTTTGAAAGGCCAGGGGCACCTCCTCCCCGGGGATGCCCTCCCCGTTGTCGCTGACGGTGATGGACTCCTTGCCGCCGCCTTCCACATGGATTTCGATGACCGTGGCGCCGGCATCCAAGGAATTCTCCACCAGCTCCTTGACTACGGAAGCGGGGTTTTCGATGACTTCTCCGGCGGCAATTTTTTCGGCGGTATGCTCATCCAGCAGCCTGATGGGCAAGCTAATCCCTCTCTTCTCCGTTTTCCAGCGCCTTCTTCTGGAGGCGGAAGAGAATCTGCAGCGCCTCCAGGGGGCTGGTCCGGTTCAGGTCCAGGTTTATAATTTCGTCCACCAGCTCTTTCTCCCGGCTGCGGACAGCGGGCAGGCAGCTGGTGAAGGGAAGCAGGCTTAACTGCTTCTCCTTGGCGGCGGCGGTTTCCATCTCCGCCAGGATGGCCTCGGCCCTTAGAATAACCTCCAGGGGGAGGCCGGCCAGCCGGGCCACGTTGATGCCGTAGCTCTTGTCCGAGTGGCCGGGAACCACCTGCCGCAGGAAGATTACCTCCTTCCCTTTTTCCCGGACCGCCATGGTATAATTCTTAATCCCCTTCAGTTCTCCTTCCAGCCTGGTAAGCTCGTGGTAATGGGTGGAGAACAGGGTTTTCGCTTTGATGGAGGTGGCTATGTACTCCAAAACGCTCCGGGCGATGCTCATTCCGTCGTAGGTGCTGGTGCCCCGGCCGATTTCATCCAGGACCACCAGGCTTCGGGGGCTGGCCTCGGCCAGGATGGTGGCCGTCTCCTGCATCTCTACCATGAAGGTGCTGTAGCCGCGGCTGAGATCGTCGCTGGCGCCAACCCGAGCGAAAATGCGGTCCAGCACCGGCAGGACGGCCTTCTTGGCGGGTACAAAGCCGCCCATCTGTCCCATCAGGCAGATCAGGGCGATGCTCCGGCAGTAGGTACTTTTGCCGGCCATATTGGGGCCGGTAATGATGGCAATATAGTTGTTTTCATCCATGTGCAGGTCGTTGGGGACAAATCTCTCCCCGGACAAGCGCTCCACCACCGGGTGGCGGCCCTTTTCTATGTGCAGTGTGTTGCCTGCAGTAATTTGCGGACGGCAGTAGCGGTATCGCTCCGCCACCTCCGCCAGGCTTTGGAGACAATCCAGGCGGGCCAGGAGGTGAGCCGTTTGCTGCAAGTCGTTGGTGTGGCCGGCCACGCGCTGGCGCAACTCCTCGAAGAGTTCGTACTCCAGCTGGACCAGCCGGTCCCGGGCCCCGGTAATCTGGTCTTCTATCTCCTTCAGTTCGTCGGTGGTAAACCTTTCGGCGTTGACCAGGGTCTGGCGGCGGTAATAATCAGGGGGCACCTGGCCCAGGTTGCTGCGGGTTACTTCGATATAGTAGCCGAAATTCCGGTTGTAGCCGATCTTGAGGGTTTTAATGCCCGTCCGCTCCCGCTCCCTCTGCTCCAACTCCAGGAGCCAGCGGCTGCCGTCCCGGGAGATGCTCCTGTAGCGATCCACTTCCGGGTGGTAGCCCTCCCGGATTAGGCCTCCCTCCTTCAAGGAAAGAGGAGGATCCTCCACCAGGCAGTTATGGATCACTTCCACCAGGTCGGCGAAGGAAGGGATGGCCCCGGCAATTTCCGTCAACTGCAAAGCCTCCGCCTCCGCCAGGGCCTTCTTTAAGGAAGGCAGGAGCAGCAAGGCGCGTTTAAGCCCCACCAGGTCCCGGGCATTGACTCGCTGGTAGCAGAGGCGGCTGCAAAAGCGCTCCAGGTCGATAAAGTCGCGCAATAGGCGGCGCAGTTCCTTCCGGAGCAGGGGCCGCCGGTGAAGCTCTGCCACGGCCTCCTGACGCTCCAGGATGGCTTCGATATTAACCAGGGGCTGCTCTACCCAGCGGCGCAGCAGGCGGCGCCCCATGGAGGTCATGCAGGAATCCAGCAGGCCCAGGAGGCTCCTTTGCCGGTCCCCCTCCCGCAGGGTCTGGGTTAGCTCCAGGTTGCGGTTGGTGGTACAGTCGATAATCATGTGCTTGCCGGCAAAATACAACTCCAGGGGATGAAAATGGCTGCCCAGGGGATGCTGCAGTTCCCGGAGATAGGTCAGGATGGCGGCGGCGGCTTCCGCGGCCAGGGGGTAACCGGAGAGGTTGGCCTCCTCCCAGAACTCTTCCCCCCACTGCTGATCGATGAGGCGGCGCACCTCCCCCATCTCCAGAGGTTCGACTTTTTCCAGCTGGATCCGGTTCTTTCCCAGGAGAGAGGGCTTCAACTGCTCCAGCAAGTCCGGCGAGGAGCTGATGACTTCTGCCGGCTGGAGACGCCGCAATTCATCCAGGATATCCTCCCATGCCTTTGGGCCGCGGGTTTCCGTGGCGCTGAAGTCGCCCGTGGATACATCCACGGCCGCCAGGCCGAAGCCGGATTCCCCGGATTGCACCAGGGCCGCCAGGTAGTTGTTCCGCCCCTCTTCCAGCATCTCCGAGTCCGTTACCGTCCCGGGGGTTATGATCCGGGTAACCTCCCGCCGGACCAGGCCCCGGGCCAGGGCGGGATCCTCCACCTGGTCGCAGATGGCCACCTTGTAATTTTTGGCCAGGAGGCGGTTCAAGTAGGTTTCCGCGGCGTGAATGGGCACCCCCGCCATGGGGATGGGGTTCTCCTTGTTGGTATCCCTGGTGGTCAGGGCAATATCCATCTCCCTGGCTGCCAGGACGGCATCGTCGAAAAACATCTCATAGAAGTCGCCCACCTGGAACCAGACGATTTTGTCGGGATGCTGCTGCTTAATAGCCAGGTACTGCTCCATCATCGGCGGTAGTTTGCTGCTCAAGGTTCCAGCGTCACCACTTTCTTCCGGCAAGCCGGATCTTTTCCATTGATTAAATAAACAGGGGCCTGTCTTCCTCTACGACCGGGGTTTCGGGGCCGATTTCCGGAATAGAAGCCCCTTTGCTTAAATTAATTCGCTAAAGTTTTTCCTACTTCCTGTTTCCTTTCCGGGGAGGGCTTGCCGCCGGGAGGCCCCTCCCCCCTCCAAAAGGTCTCTGGAAAAGGGCAGGAAATATCCTGTTTCTACAGAAATGTATTATAAAAGCTGGATTAAATCAAGCCGGGCAAAATACTGACAGCAACCTGCAGAACCCCTGGAAGCTCTGCAAGGGCCTATAAATAATGTCGAAATCCCTCCCCCCTTCTCGGGGCCGGATAGGGCTGGGCCAGAGCGCCGGCCTTGTTCCGGCAAGGGCGGGCACAAATTAAAGCAGGGAGATTAAAGAAAAAAACAAAAAAGGAGATTGAAAATGCTTCTCGGCTTATACACCCAGAATGGCAATTTTATTAACGGCCCATACCCGGAACGGGTCCGGGCCCTGGTGGCCGAAGCCAAGTACCAGGGGGATGAAATCATCTCTTTCAACCTGGACAACGTCGACCTGGAGAAGAAAACCGTCTCCGGCTACCTGAGAGAAAACGGCCAATGGGTTTGGAAAACTACCCCCTTCCCGAAAGTGATCATCACTCATTACACCAAGGACGATTCCCGCTCCCCCAAGGAAGATGAGTTTCTAAAAAAGGTTCCCCCCATTGCCTTCCGGATTTTTGACAAGTATACCATTTACCGGGAGATGAAGCGCCGGGGCACCTATGCCGATATTCTCATCGATTCCTTCCCTTTGAAAAGAAGCTCCGATGTCAATATCCACTTGCAAAAATACCGGGAGGTGATCCTGAAGCCTATCGCAGGCCGCAAGGGCGCGGATATCTTCTTGATTTCCAAGAAGCGGGAATATTACGAGATCCACGAGCACAACGAAATGAAAAGGGTGGATCAAAAGACCCTGGACCAGTTCCTGACGAAAATAATTCACAGCGACAAGTATATTTTGCAGCCTTACATTCGGGTGCGCACTTCGAAAAACCAGCCTTTTGACTTTCGCATCCACGTGCAAAGGGATGAAAAGGGCCGGTGGCAAATTACCAAGATATACCCCCGGATCGGGAGAAGAGACAGCTACTTGAGCAATTTAAGCCGGGAAGGGATTACCACCAACCTGGAGTACTTCCTGCATATGGAGTTCCCCGGGGAGGAAGAGAAGATCCACCAGGAGCTGGTCCGCTACGGCCTGGAACTGGCGGAACATGTGAACAGCTTCTACCCGGAAGACTTCTATTTCGACGAACTGGGAATCGACTTGTCCCGGGACCGGGAAGGCCGCTACTGGCTGTTCGAAATCAATGCCGGCCCCGAAACCGCCTTCCACGAATGGGAAAGGGCCCGGAATACCCTGCGCTACGCCAAGTATGCCCGCTGCCGCTTCGAAATTGCTCCCCTGAAGGAGAAGCTGGAAGAACTGCTGTCCAAGCTTGAAAAAATATTGGAAAGCATGGATCAGAAAAAGGAGCTTCCCTTGTCGGAGACCACTCAGATGCTGGTCGTGATCCTGGAAGGGTACTACAACCTGGAGAAGCAGATCGGCTCCTGCTACAGCCTCACCTACAGCACGAAACTGCAGGAATCCTCGGAGAAGCTAAAAGATACATTCAACGCCGTCCTCTCCGGCCTGGAAAGCGGCTTAAATGACGATCTGACTCGATTAATTAAGGAGCGGCTGCAGCCCTCTTTTCGGGAATGGAGCCGGGAATACCGGGAGATGCTCTCATATTTCTAGCCGTCTAAAGGGCCGTTGCCGCCTTCCGGGGAAAAGTTTTTTGTTTACGGTGCCGGAAGGCTTGCGCCCCTCTCTGCTTTCCCCCTCCTCGCCCCAAAAGAGCCTTCCTGAACCTGACCGGGACATGGCCGGGGCTTGCCGGGACCCTGCCGGGTCATGGCCGCTCTCATGGATTGGAGCGGCTTATTTCGGCGTACTGTTCCCAAACCTGTAGGGCCAGGGGCACCGCCTCCTGGCTGGCCCAGGTGCCGCCTTCCACCATGGCCACCACTACCGCCGGAGGCAGGCCCTCTTTTACAAAGCTGGCATACCAGCAAATATTTCCCTCCGCATTGCCAACCTGGGCCGTGCCCGTTTTCCCCACGATGGTATAGCTCCCTCCGCCGGGAGCCTCTTTTACTTCGGCCGCCAGGGATTCCGTCACCGCCTTGGCTGCCGCCGGGGAGATTATATTCTCCTTCCAAAAGACGGTTTCCCCCGCCTCCATCAGGAGCTTCGGCTGCGGCATCCGGCCGCCGTTGTAAATGGCGCTGTTGATCAGGGCCAGGTGCAGCGGTGTTGTCAGCACTTCCCCCTGGCCGTAGCTGCTGTCGGCCAGCTGGATTTCGCTGCGGATTTGATCATCCCTGGAGAGGCGGGATTTGGCCACGGGCAAGGTGAAGGGAATGGATTCATTAAAGCCGAAGCGCTCTCCGTACTCCAGAAAGCGCTTTTCGCCCAAGGCCAGCCCCACCTGGGCGAAGTAGATATTATCGGAATAAGCCATGGCCTGCTTGAGATTCAACTCCTTGATATCCCCGCGAACGCGCTGGACATAGTAGTTGCCCCAGGCGGCGGACTTTTGCCACCTGCTCCCTTCAATTTTGAATACCTCCCGGGGGTCCAACACCCCGGCATCCAGGGCGGCCGCCGCGGTGAAGACTTTGAAAGAGGAGCCGGGCGGGTAAAGGCCCTGGGTGGAACGGTTGAGGAGAGGCTTGCCGGGATCCTGCTCCAGCTGCTGCCACTGCTCGGCGCTTAAGCCGAAAACAAACTGGTTGGGATCAAAGGAGGGTGAACTGGCCATGGCCAGGATCTGGCCGTTCTCCGGGTTTAGGACCACCACGGAGCCGGTTTTCGTGGAGAGGGCCTCCTGGGCCGCCCTTTGCAGATCCAGGTCGATGGTTAAGCGAATGTCCCGACCGGGCTCCATCTCCCTGCCGGCAATGATTGCTTTTTCATTGCCCTCCCCGTCGACAATCTGGATGGTATAGCCGTAGCGCCCGCCCAGGGTCTCTTCCAGGGCCGCCTCCAGGCCCATCTTCCCCACAATATCCCCGGGAGAATAGCCCTGGCCTTTTCTCTCCTCCAGCTCCTGGGGGCTGATCTCTCCCAGGTAGCCGATTACCTGGGCCAGGAGCTTCCCCTGGGGGTAGTAGCGCTTCTCCAGGAAGTTAATCATTACCCCCGGGATCTTCAACAACTGTTCCGCCAGGTGCTCTTCTTCCGGGGAGAGCACGGCCAGCGGCACGAAAAGCCCTTCCCTGACCCAGGGCTGGTTCAGCTTGGCCTCCACCTCCGCTGCCGACAAACCCAGCAGGGGAGCGACGGAGCGGGCGAAGCGGGACTGGTCGTCGAAGCGCCCGGGAACGGCCCCTACTTCTTTAAATTGGCGGTATTGAACCAGGGGCCGGTTGTAGCGATCCAGGATTATACCCCGGCGGGGAACCAGGCGCTTGAGGACTAGCCGGCAGTTATCCGTCATCTCGGGGAAAATTTGCCCCGGGTTCCAGGAGACTTGCCAGGGCTCTCCCTTGGCCTTGCGGGTGAGGATGATGGTGTTGGGGGCGGGAATGGCCCCTACGGTATCCGATTGGAGGCGGGCGGAATAAGAGAATGTTACCCGGTTGGCATCCGTTTCCGCCGCCTTTTCCAGCTGGTATTCCACGCCGGAAAGGTTTATCGCCTCCTCCAGGTCCGTGTAGTAGCCAATAAAGGAGGAGGGCGAGTACTTATTCCGGGATTCCTGGTCCAGCAGCTCATACATGGCCTGATAATCGCCCGCCGACCAGAACTCCAGGAATGATTTCGCCGCTTCTTCGGCCTGGTGGAGGTCGGCCTGGCATCCGGGCAAAATCAGGAGCATTAAGATGAGCAGGCAGAATAAAGATAAAAAGGATAAACAGGGAAAATAAAGCCGTTTCATCCCGCGATCACGCTCGCTTTCCGAATAAATCCCAGGTGCGCCCCTGGGTGATCTTAATGGACAGCATCTCTCCTTCTTTCTCGCCGCCCCGGGGGAAATGGACCAGCTTGTTGTTTCGCGTGCGCCCCGTGGACATCTCCGGGTTGGCCTTGCTTGCCCCTTCCACCAAAACCTCCACCACCTGCCCCACCAGGGCTTCATTTGTTTCCCTGCTGATCCGGTTCTGCAGCTCCATCAGCCGCTCCAGCCTCCTGCTTTTTTCTTGCTGCGGAACGTCGTCCTCCAGGAGAGCGGCTCTGGTCCCCCGGCGGGGAGAATAATTAAAGGTAAAGGCGGCGTCAAAACGGGCCTGTTCTACCAGGTCCAGGGTTTGCAGAAAATCCGCTTCCGTTTCTCCGGGGAAGCCCACGATAATGTCCGTGGTGATGGAGACGCCGGGAATAGACTCCCTGATGGCCTGCACCAGTTCCAGGTACCGCTCCCGGGTGTAGCGCCGGTTCATCATCTCCAGGATCCGGTTGCTCCCCGACTGGACGGGAAGGTGAAAGTGTTCGCAGATATGCTCTCCTTCGGCCACGGCCCGGATCAGGCGCGGGGAGAGATCCTTGGGATGGGAAGTTAAAAAGCGGATCCGCTTCAGCCCCTCCACCCGGTCAATATGGTTGAGGAGGTCGGCAAAATCCCGGCCTTCCTGGAGATCGTGACCGTAGGAGTTTACGTTCTGTCCCAGGAGGGTAATCTCCAGAAAGCCCTCCCGGGCCAGTTGCTCGGCCTCCGCCATGATTTCTCGGAAGGGTCGGCTCCGCTCCCTCCCCCGTACGAAGGGGACGACGCAGTAGGAGCAGAAATTATTGCAGCCGTATATAACCGGCAGCCAGGCCTTAAACTTGCTGGCACGCCGGATGGGCAGCCCTTCCCGGTTCTCCTCCTCCCCCAGGTCGACCACCGTTTTCCGGCTTTCTGCCGCCTGCTTCAGCAGCGCCGGAAAGCGGTGCAGCTGGTGGGTGCCGAAAATGAGATCCACGTGGTGGAAGCGCCGCTGCAGGTAGTTGGCGACCTCCTCCTGCTGGGTCATGCAGCCGCCTACGGCTATAAGCAGGTCTTTTTTTTCCCGCTTTAAATCCTGCAGCTTCCCCAGGAGAGCGGCTACTTTCTGTTCCGGCTTCGCCCTGACGGCGCAGGTGTTTATAACAATGAGATCCGCCTCTTCAATTCGGGCGGCGGGCTGGTAATCCAGGCTTTCCAGGATTCCCGCCAGAATTTCCGAGTCGTTCTCGTTCATCTGGCAGCCAAAAATTTTTATAAAGTATTTTTTGCCGGTGCCGATGCGTCCGGTTTCCCGGAGCGCCAGCTCATACTCTGGGTTCAAGGAGAAGCCCCCTTTCTCACCCTATTATTATACAAAAAAGACGGCTTCAAAGGTATAGCCATTATGCCTGGGCAGCGCCTTTATGGGCGCTGCGATGTGCCGGGGGCAGCCCCCGCTTTAATGATCCAAGACGTTTCCTTTGCCTTTTGCCCTTTAGGCGAGAGCAGCGGAGCACAGTCTTGGCATAAAATCTTACCGCTTGCATATAATGGAAACATCATACACTATTGACAATGATTGTATGTTATGATATCATTAATAAAACGGGTGCACCGTCCGCAAGGATGGCGGAGCGCCCTTATGCTTTATTTGGGCTATCCCATTTAATGGATATTTTTTTATGGAAATTACTTGGAGGGATATTCATGGATAAGGTTACCTTGTCCAATTCCACTTTTGAAGCCCTGGTTAAACACCTGGTGGAAATGGAAGAGGGGAAAAATAAGATTGTTGACCAGTACTTTCCCGATCCGTCGCCAGAACGGGAGGAATTTAAAGAACTTATTGAACAGTATATCAATTTGATCGAAAGCCTTGTGGCCAATGCCCGCAAATCCAAAAAACAAGACCGGGCGGTCCCTTTTGTGACCATCGGCTGCGAGGTGGAGTTGGAGGATCTTGCCACCGGGGAGACCTTGAATTACCGTATTGCCAGCCCTCTGCATGGAACCGTAAGAGAGGGCGACGTCTCCTGCCTCTCCCCCATGGGCAAGTCGCTGCTGTTGCGCAAGATGGGCGACCATATTGAGGTGGACGCCCCGGGAGGCGTATTTAAATACTGCATTAAGTCGATTCAGCTGCAAAATGAGTTGGAACAGTGAAAAAACCGCCCTTTCCAGGGCGGTTAAATTTTCTTTGCTGCATTTAAGTAAGCTTAAATATTTTAAATCTTTACTGCCGTTCCGTAGGCGATTATTTCGGCGATGCCGGTGCCCACGGTAGACGAGGCATAGCGGACACCGATAACGGCGTTGGCACCCAGTTCTTCGGCTCTTTTGATCATTTCCTGCAGGGCGGCTTGGCGGGCCTCTTCGATCATCCTGGCATACTCTTTTACCTCTCCCCCCAACAGCCGGCGCAGGCTAGCTACGATATCCTTGCCCAGGTGAACGGCTCTAACCTTGGACCCCTGAACCATCCCCAGAACCTGGTAATCGGTGCGCAGATCGGAAGTGGCCAATAACATCTCTTCTTCCTCCTTTGCAAGTGATTTAAAATTCCTTTTTCACAAAAAGATATCCCGCCAGAAGCAGGGACAGGGCAGCCAGCAAGGCCAGCCCAATCAGGGAGAGCCACGGGAAGGGCTCCACCTCCAGGAACCAGTACAGCCCTTTCATATGCCAGAAAGGAGATAGAACCCGGGTGGACTGGTGCAGGCCGAATCCCGACCAGAGAAACAGAGCGCCGGCAGCCAGGGCGCCGGCTTTAATGCTGTCGTTGGCCAGGTTGGAGAAGACTATGCCGATGGCGTACACGGCGATTAAGCCGACGTTAACCAGGACCGTTGAGGCCAGCAGGCGTCCCCATTGCAGTTCCGGCTTCAGAAAATGACCCGTAGCCAGGGTGAGCAGGGTAGAAATCCAGATGACCAGGGTCAACACCAGGATGCCCGCGGCCGCCTTGGTGGCCAGGATCTTTTTCCGGCCGATGGGGCGGCTGGTTAAAAATTCGATGGTATTCCGGTTGACCTCTCCGGCGATGGCCGGTGCGGCTAAAATAAGGGCCAGAATTGTCCCCATCTGGAGCAAGTTTTTCGGCTGCCACTGGCTCCAGAGATAGTAGTTATAATCCGCCAGCATCCTGGAAAGTTCCGCTCCGAACTGGGAGCCCAGGAATCCTTCGGCCATATCCTCCAGGAGGGGCATCCACTTGTAGCTCCAAGCGTTGAAAATCCCCATGGCCGTGATCAACAGGAGGGCAAAAAGGAATATCCAGCGCTGCTCCCGCAGCTCTTTCCGCAACAAGTTAAGGCTAGGCATCCATATCCTCCTTTCCGGCGTAATCCAAAAAGATGCTTTCCAGGTCCTGCTCCACCACCTCCAGGGCAAAATGGGGCGTATTTTTCAGGGCTTTATAGATCTCATCGAAATTGTCTTCCACGGTGATCAGGTAGCCGCTGCCCTGGCGTTCGATGGACTTGATCCCCGCCGTGCCCAGCAGCGATTCCGGCGCCTCTCCCTGAAAAACAACCCTGATCTTTCGTTCGTTGTATTTAATGTCGTCCATGGGGCGTACCGTCTTGATGCGGCCTTCCACGATAATGGCCAGCCAGTCGGCAACCCGCTCCACGTCGGAGAGGATATGGGAAGAGAAAAATACGGTGGTCTCCCTGGAGGCGGCCTCCCGGGCCATTATTTGCAGAAATTGCCTTCGCCAGACCGGGTCCAGCCCGCTGGTGGGCTCGTCAAGGATCAGCAGCTCCGGGTTGTGGGCGAGGGAGATGACCAGACCCAGCTGGGTGCGCATCCCCTTGGAGAGCTCCTTGATCCGGGCCCCGGGATGAAGGTCAAACATCTGCAGCAGTTGTTCGGCCCGGCCGTGATCCCAGGTGGGGAAAAAGCCGGCGTTGAACTTGATCAACTCCTCCACCCGCATCCAGGGGTAGAATTGGTTATGCTCGCTCAGGTAGCCCACCCGTTTTCGAATTTCAATGCTCTGCTGGAAGGAGTCCAAACCCAGGACGCTGCTGCTGCCGGCATCGGGCTTAATCAAGCCCAGCAGCAGGCGAATGGTGGTTGTCTTCCCGGCTCCGTTGGGTCCGATAAAACCGAAGATAGAACCCTTGGGAACCTGCAGGTTGATATCGCGCAGAACCCGGCGTCCGCCGAAACTTTTGCTCAGCCTTTCCGTTTGGATGGCATACTCCAACGTTATTCCACCTCGCTTTTTTTCCATTTGTTCAGGGCTCCTTCAAAGAGCTTCCGCAATTCCTCTTCCCCGACTTTCAGGTGGTAGGCCTCCACCAGCAAATCCTGAATCTTTTCCTCCAGCCGGGAATAGTCTCCGGAGGGCACGCTATTTTTGGCCACGAAAGTCCCGCTGCCTTGGCGGCGGTAAATGATGCCTTCGCTTTCCAGGATGCTGTACGCCCGGATGACGGTGTTGGGATTAATGGCCAACTCCCCGGCCAGCTCCCGCACCGAGGGCAGCTGCTGCCCCGGAGCCAGCATACCGCTGGCCACGGCGTTTTTGATCTGTTCTACAAGTTGGTGGTAAATGGGAACCGCCGAACGGGAATTAATAAAGAAGCGCAGCCCCTCCACCCCCAGCAACTGTATTAATGTTATATAACAGTGCACTATTATCTTAGCACGGCTGCCCCTGCATGTCAAATCTTTAAAACAGCAAGCCCCGGCCTCCCTTCCCGGCCGGGGTACAATATGTCAGAATATTCAATAAAGTTGACAAAGTTGACGTGCCAGGCACCGAAATTTACTTTACTGTTTTTTCTGGCGGTCTGCCAGCAGTTCTCCCCCGACGCCCACGTCTTCGGGGGTCGATGTGCGCAGGTAGACCACGAAGGCGGAGGGGCTGAGGCCGGTGGCCTTGCTGGCCGCGGCGGTAAATTCGCTAATCAGGGTCCGCTTCTTATCCGGGTCCAGTTCGGGACCGTAGAAGAAAATGGTGGGCATGGTTTCACCTCCTTAAACGGGATAAGGCCGAGAAGATCCATGGGCGGGTCAGCGGCGGAGGATCGCCATCGTCTTTTCCCCATCGGGGTAGGGCTGCAGGATGTCCTTCAACAGCCTTGCCTGCCCGGCTACGCCCTCCAGCCAGATCTGCTCCCCGTCGGGGAGAAGAATTGCCGGCATGCGGTGGTGCAGGGAGGCTACCAGTTTGTTGGCCGGGGTGGTAATAATCGTAAAGGCGGGATAACGCCTGCCGTCTTCCCCCACAAAAAAGTCATAGAGGCCGGCCATGGCAAAAAGCTGCCCTTCATTGAATATAATTTCATGTTTAATTTTGGCCCGCCCCTCCTGTTTCCATTCAAAAAATCCGTTGGCGGGAATCAGGCAGCGTTTGCTCTGAAAGGCCCTCCTGAACATGGGCTTTATATCCACGGTTTCGCTCCGGGCGTTAATAATCAGCCCTTTTCCCCCGGGATGGGTAAATCCCCAGCGCATCAGGACCAGCTTCCGGGTCCCCTCCTGGTTTACGATCACGGGTGCCAGGTCCGAGGGAGCCACCTCTCCGCCCTTGTATGAGTCAATCTCTGACTCCTCCACCAGGAAGCGCCGGCTCAGGGAACCCAGCTCCGTGTTAATGCGGAAGCGTCCGCACATTTTCCATCCCTCCCCCACCGATAATGATAACACTTTTTGCCGGGTACAGGAACAGAAGAATATAAAAAGAGGGGCTCTTCGCAGAGCCCCCCTTTTCTTTGGTGCCTGGCACGTCAACTTTGTCAACTAGATTGAATATTCTGACTACTGCCGGGCAAATATATGCACTGCCGCCACCGCCTCTTCCACTCCCAGGAAGCCGCCGCCGTTTTCCGTCAAGGCCCAGCGGGCCCCCTCCACTTGCCGTTCCCCCGCCTCGCCCCGCAGTTGGGTCACCACCTCGTAGACCTGGGCCAGGCCGGAGGCGCCGATGGGATGCCCGCGGCACTCCAGGCCCCCGGAGGTGTTGATGGGGATCCGCCCTCCCAGCCGGGTGGCTCCCGATTCCGCCAGGAGCCCTCCCTCCCCTTCCGGGCAGAAACCCATTACTTCCGACTGGAGCAGTTCTCCGAAGGCGGTGGCATCGTGGAGTTCCGCCAGGTCGATGTCTTCCGGCCCCACGGAAGCGGACTGGTAGGCCTTGGCGGCCACCGTTTTTCCGATATGCTCGCCGTCCAGATCCCGGGCCCGGCCCGTGCCCAACACCGAGGCGGCAATTCTTACCGGCCGGGCCTCTTTCAAGTGCTTTAGGTAATCGGCGGAGCAGATGATGGCCGCCGCCGCGCCGTCGCCCACGGGAGAGCACATGGCCCTGGTAAAGGGATAGGCCACGGGGCGGTCGTTGAGCACCTCTTCTAGAGTCATTTTAATCCGGATCTGGGCGTACGGGTTAAGGCAGCCGTGTTCGTGGTTCTTGGCGGCGATGGCCGCCAGCTGCCGCTGGGTGGAGCCGTAGCGGGCCATGTGCCAGCGGGCCCCCATGGCATACAGGTCCATGAAGATGCTGCGCCCCTGGCCGGGTTGGGACTCCTCAGGGATTTCCAGCTCCAGCTTGCTCAGTTCCTCCATCATCTGCCCTATTTTTTGGGGGAACTCTTCCACGTCCAGGCAGGTGGCGTAGGAGCGAAAGGAGAGCATCTTATCCTGGTGGCTGATCTTCTCTACTCCCAGGGCCAGCACGCAATCGTAAAGCCCGGCTTTCACCGCCGTCCAGGCCAGGTGCAGCGCCGTGGAGGCGCCGGCACAGGCATTTTCCGTGTTGATGATGGGGATTTCTTCGAAGCCCAAAGGGTGCAGGAGCACCTGGCCCCGGATGGAGTGCTGCTCGCTGAACATACCCCAGAAGGAATTGGAAACATAGGCCGCCTGGATATCATTCTTCTTCACTCCGGCGTCTTTTAACACGGCGCCGACGGCCTCTGCGGCCAAGGCCTTTACGGATCCCTCCAGGAACTTGCCGAACTTGGTCATGCCGACACCGATAACGTAAACGTCGCTCATGGATTCCTCCTTGGATAACTCCTTTTAAAAACGGGATCTCTTCCATGTCTTCCGCCTTATACCAGCAAACCGGGTCTATCTCCCCGCCTTCCGCTCTAAATGAGCCGTTCGCTGGCAAACAGGGCCAGGCTGTCGTTGGAGCCGTCCTCGATCATCCCGGCCCGGGCATCGCGGAAGATCTTTTCGATGGCGTACTCCTTGGCCAGGCCGTTGCCGCCGAAGATCTGGATGGCCTCGTGGGCCACCTGGAAAGCGGCGTCGGTGCAGAAAACTTTTGAAGCGATGGAGTACTCCGTTGCCGGCGGACTGGTGCTAAGGTTGTAGACCATAGCGGCCCGGGAAAGGGCCCGGCAGGCTTCCACCGTTTTAAACATGTGGAAAAGCTTGTAGCGCACGTGCTGGTGCTCGACCAAGGGCTTCCCCCCCTGCACCCGCTGCCGGGCATAGTTCAGCGCCTCCTCGTAAGCGGAGCGGGCCACCCCGGTAAATACGGCGGCGACATAGGCATTGGCCGTAGCCAGGGTGATGTCGAGAATAGCTTCGTAGCTCTCCTGGTCCACAAGCATGTATTCGTAGGGCACCCGGACATTGTCGAAGTAGATCTCCCCCTGGTTCAGGGCCCTCTGCCCCAGCTTGTTCAGGGGCTTCCCCCGGGAGACGCCGGGAAGGTCCAGGGGAACCAGGCAGATGCCGCCGCCGGCAAAGCCCATGGAGGGATCGATGGTCAGGTAGACCATGGCGTGGGTGGCCGCCGTCCCCATGGAGACCCAGGCCGCTTTCTGCCCGTTGATTACCCACTCGTCACCCTCCAGACGGGCTCGGCATTGTCCATAAATGTTGGGGTCTTTAAACTGGGCGGTGCCGGGAGCCAGGCTGTCGGAACCGTGATCCGGCTCCGTAATCGCCCAGCAGCCCATGATCTTCGCTTCGGTGTCTTCGCAGTAGGGGACGATAATGTTATTGATCAACTCATCAGTAGGGACCATGGAGGCCAGAAAAGCCGGGAAGCAGCTGACCCCTAGGGCGATGGCGATATCGCTGCTGCCGTAGCCCATCTCTTCGACTACCATGTGTACTTCGATAGGCGACAGACCGAGCCCCCCGTACTCCTCGGGAATCAGGATCTTATGCAGGCCCAGCTTGTAAGCCTGTTTCATACAGTCCCAAAAGATAGAGTCCGGGGCGATGACTTCCTCGGGAGTCATCTGGTCCAGCTTCATGGCGGTAGGCCTCATTACCTCCAGGGCAAACTTGCGTATATTGTCCCGCAGCATGAGCTGCTCGTCGGTTAGATCCAGGTTTAATTCCAGGTAACTCATAACACGGCACTCCTTTCCAAGAAGTTACAACTCGTTGATGTAGTCCTCGTAACGGTAGATCTCCCCTTCTCCCCGGTTAAACTGCTCGCGCAGAAGGCGATCCAAGGGTTTTTCGGAGATGGTTTTCGGGATCTCGTCGACAATCTGCAGGTAGGAGGGGATAAAGTTGCGGGCCAGTTCCTCCTGGCAGCGCCGGTAGATGGAGACGGGATCGATGGTCTTCCCCTCAAAGGGAGAGATGGCCGCCACCAGGTCGCTCTCCCCGGGAGCGCCCGAGGCGGCGGGTATGCCGTAGACGCAGACTTCGCTGACGTCGGGATGTTCGCCGATAACTTTCTCCACAAAATCGGGCTGTATAAAGTCGCCGGCTCTCCTCAGCTCGGAGCCCTTGCGGTAGTCGAAGAATAACCAACCGTTTTCATCGCGGTGGACCATGTCCCCGGTGCGTAGCCAGCCGCCCCGGGTCTTCTCCTTGGAGGCTTCGGGGAGTCCCAGGTAATCCACTCGCGTATCGCCCTTAATCATGCGGCAGATTAGTTCCCCGGTAACTCCCGGCGGCACCTCGTTGTCATTTTCGTCCACCACTTTCAGCTCCATAACCCCGGGAAGGCCCTTCCCGAATGAGCCGATGGGCCCCTTGCCGATGGGCTTGTAGGCGAAGCCTCCCTCCACGGAGCCGTACCATTCCAGGATTTGCACGTTGAAGCGCTTCTCAAAGCTTTCCCAGATGGCCCGGGGAGTGCCGGCGCTAATCACCACTTGGACGGGATTGTCGGCATCATCGGGCTTCTCCGGCTCGTTGTAGATGGCCGCCATCATCCCTCCCAAAAGCGAGAAGGAGGTGCAGCCGTATTTACGGCAGATATCCCAGATGCGGCTCTTGGTAAAGCGGGGGCTGAAAACGGCCTGGCAGCCCAGGTACAGGGCCGGAAAGAGGGTTACCGCCTGGGCGTTCCCGTGGGAGAGGGAAAGGCCGGTGTACAATATATCGCTCTTCTTATACTGCCAGACGATGCGGGTCAGGATGGTGTAGAGGCCGGTCCGGTTGTTCCGGATAGTTACCCCCTTGGGATCTCCCGTGGTCCCGGAGGTGTAGATTACCTGCATGGGATGCCGGACATCCATGATCTGCTGCTCCACGGCGGCCCAGGTGTCCTGCTCCAGGGTCTCGTTCAAGGCATGGTACTTGCTGCTGAAGGGAATGTTCTGCTCGGGACGATAGGCGATGGAGACCAGCTTGATCTCGGGCAGTTCCCCCAGCACCTCCTCCAGAGCTTCCAGGCATTCTCCGGAAGCGATTACCGCTTTGGCCTTGCAGTTGTGAAGAATGTATTTTAAACGCTCGCCCCGGTAGCGCGGGTCTACGGGGACGGCGATGGCTCCCAGCACCATCCCGGCCAGGAGGGAGTAGAGAAACTCGGGGTGGTTGCGCATGTAGATGGCGTAATGATCCCCCTTGCCGATGCCCCGCTCCAGGAAAAGGCGGGCGATCTTGTTGGAATTCTCGTGCAGGTCCTTGTAGGTAAGGATATCTTCCCCGTGCTCTCCCTTTTCGAAGATGAATATGGGCTGGTCGGGAACCTCGTCGGCCTTGAGTTCCACCAGGTGGGAGGCGATTACCTGGTTCAAATGGGCTTTATAACTCATGTTTATACCACCTTCCAAGCATGATGGCTAATCTTCCTTCTCCACGGCGCCGATGAAGCCCCGGGTGAAAGTTGGGAACTCGTTTTCAAAGACTTCATCCCAGTACTCATCGGTCCAGAACTGATGCCGGTCAAAATAGGGGTCCTTCTTGGCGGCGCTCACCGATACGCAGACCACCAGGTCAGTATCAATGATGCCCAGGGCCTTGGCGGCAAAGGCCAGGGTGCTGAAAACCCGGCAGTAGAGGCCCAGGCGCCAGGCCATGTACGCCGCGGCGTTGGCGGCGATGTTGATGTTGATATTTTTAAACTGGCAGCTGGGTCCGATGGCCAGGAGCGAATCCGTCTCTTCCGCCCGGTTCAGCTCGGCGCAGGTTCGAAAGCCGCAGGCGCCGCAATTGTAGTTGTAGGGGGACTTCCGGCTGTCCCCGATGAGGAGCAGGGCGCAGGGCTCCTTGATTAGTTCCATGACATGCCGGCCGTCCCGGGCAGACAGGGGGGACATGTCGGCCAGGGAGAAGCAAAATTCGGCTATGGCCTCCATCTCTTCCTTGTCCGCCACCAGCATTTTAATGGTATTCCTCGACTCGAAGCGGAAGCTGTTATGGGCGGCCAGGGCCATAATTTCCAGCGCTCGGTCCAGGCCGTTCTGGACCAGTTCATCCATCTCGCGAACGGCCATTGCTCTACCTCCTTAAAAAGTAGTCGACACAAAAAAGTTGACCAAGTTGACGTGCCTGGCACTAACTGTAGATGGAGCGGAATTGCGGCCAGAGCCGGCTGATGATGCGGTCCTGCATGGTCCGCTGGTTGATCTCGTGGTAGCGCTTGGGTATGTCTCTGAAGGGGCTCTTCTCGGTGACGGATATGGCCACGGCCAGGGCAAAGCCGGTATCCTTGGGAACCAGCTTCATGCGCATGGCCGCCGCGCCAGCCGACCAGAAGACGCCGTAGTCGATGCCGATGTACTTGGCCAGGGAGATGATCCCGTCTACAGCGTAGGCGATATTGTTGGCCCGGAAAATGCATAAGGGGCCGGGGAAAGCGATCCCGGGCTCCCGGGGCAGCCGCTCTGCGTTTCTGAGGTTGTCGCAGGTCAGGTGGCCGCACATATTGCAATTAATATCGGCGGGGTCTGTCTTGCTTCTCAAGGAAGTTAGAATTAGGACCGCATCAGCGTCCCGGAGCATGGCGGCGTCCCGCTTGAAATGTTTCCAGCCCTCGTTTAGCTCGGACATCTCTTCGATGGTCTGGCAGAGGTCTTCGATATCGCATTTGTCATCGATAATGTGCACGGTGCATTCGCCGACTCCCCCCACCCGGGGCGAAGTTGTGGCCGAAGCCAGGAGCAGCCGGGCGGCAATCCGGGCCGCTTGCACCCTATCCTCTTCAAACTGTTTTAGGCTTCTTTCCATGCCCTCACTTCCCTCCTTGGCTCAGCACCTAAAGGATGCCGTGTTTTTTGGCAATATCGGGATATATGACATAAGCCGGTTTAATCAGGGGCAGCAAATTCAATACCTTGGGCAGCGGCCCCTTGGCCTTGATTAACCCCTTGGCCAGAGCTACCGGCATTTTGATCTCCTGCAGCCAGAACTTATGGCAGGTATCTCCGCTTAAAGTCATCTCGATGGTAGGCTTGTAATCGGCCTCCCCGCAAATAACCTTGCCGTCCCTGGTAAGCCAGATGTAGCCATCGGGATCGGAGATGTTAAAACGGATGGTAATATCCGAATCTATGAACTTTTGATACAGAGGCTGGTCCTTCATCAATTCATTGAACAGCTCCCCCAGGACGTCATACATCTTAGCTGTCGATTCAAAAATCATTATTTTACCTCCTGATATGGAATGGAATAACCCCAACCATAACGTTGCGCTTAAGTAAACGGTGGTGCTTTCTTCCGGGCCTCACCTCGTTTCCGGTTAAATTGCGCAAGTGATGGTAAGTGTTTACTCACTCACCTGTTCTTATAATTTACTAGGCTTTCTTTTGCCGAGTCAAACTTGAAATACCCACTAAATACTTGTAAAATTATACTTAAACGGCGAGGATCACCATCTTGCTCATCATTTTGCAATCTTCAGATATTTTATAATAGTGGGAATAATCACTTTATTAATATGCCGGAAAAAAGGCGAATTATGCCATCCTGAAGAGGCGGATTTTGTGGAGGGGATCCGCACCTCTTCCACCCTCTCCAGGGTTTGAAAGAAGAAAAGGTCTCTAAAGTTTTTCAAGGGGAGAAAGTATTGGCTTTTTAAGAGTCCGGTCTGGATGCTGTTTCCGCACCGGGGGATTCATGGTTGATAAGGTTAGATTAATCAGGGATGACCCCTTGCCATAAAAAATTGGCTTTAAGGCCGGGGCAATAGTCTAAAACGAAGATCGCTGCTTTGCTTGCCTCGGGGCATAGTCTTCTCCCTCCGGCAAAGTGCCGGACGTAAAAAAGCGGTTTCCCTATTTAATGGTCTGTTCTTCCACTTCTTTGGCCGGATATTGAAATGTATTGGCCAGCATATTTTCCACTATCTCCAGGCATTCCTTTTTGCCAACTCCCAGTTCCATCATGAGGACAATGGTAAAATAGCCGCCCACGTAAAACCAGGAGGCGGCCTGGATATCCTTGGATGGGGAAAGCATCCCTGTTCCCTGGGCACCATTCAACATGTAGGCGGTGGTTTTGAGGTTGGCATCAATAAACTGTCTTAATTCTTCCAATATCTCCGGGTCGAAGGTGTTGGTGAGCATAAAAGCCAGGAACTTGGACATGGTGGGGTTTTCATAGACAAAGGAGGTGTATTCCAACGCTACCCGGCGCAAGTATTCCAGGTGCTGATTTTTGTAAACCGTGTGCACCTTTTTATACCTGGTAAAGAGCTGGTTTTCAATATACCGCGCGCATTCCAGAAAGAGCTCTTTCTTACTGGCAAAGTGCTTGTAAATCGTTCCTTCGGAAACCCTGGCTTCCCTGGCAATTTCCGCGGTAGTGGCTTTGTTATAGTTTTTCTCGGAGAATACTTTAATTGCTGCCAGGATTACTTCTTGCCGCCGGTTGCCCATGGCCTGTAAATACTCCTTTGCGTTAATTGTACTTTTATTTAAACTAATTAAATATCGTCGCGATGTCAAGTAATAAAAAAATCCTTTGCTTTAGTATATGAGCGCTTTTTACATAATTTGACCTGAAGTTGGCGGCCGGAGGCTGCATTTATGGCCCAAACGGGGCGATTATGACAGCTTTCATCAAGATTAGGCTTATGGCGAGCCCGGCAATCGTCTCTTGTTCCCTCGAGGCGAATTATGCGCTTGCCCGGGAAATGAAAGGTATTTATTACGCTTATACAGGCTTGCTCCAGACCTGCGCCGCAGAGCCCCGGCAGAAGTAAAAGGTGCGGGCTATGGTCGTTTTCATGGCCCGCACCGTTCTTTCCGCTGGAGGCAAGCTTTTGGCTAAAAAACGCAGCTGCCCCCGTCTACCAGCAAGGTTTCCCCCGTTATAAAATTGCTGGCCGGGGAGCAGAGGAAAAGGATGGCGGGGATGACGTCGCTGGTCTCCGCTATCCTGCCCAGGGGTATCTCCTGGACAATCTCTTTGTAAACCTCTTCGTTGGACCAGAAAGGCTGGCTGAATTTGGTCCTGATCATGCAGGGCGCCACTGCGTTAACCTGGATGTTGTAGGAAGCCAGTTCCGCTGCCAGGACTTTGGTCAGCATCTCCACCCCGGCTTTGGCCACGCCGTAGATGCCCATGCCGGCACTGGCCTTCCTCCCCGCTATGGAAGAGATGTTGACGATTTTGCCTTCTTTCTGCTCTTTCATGATTCCGGCGGCCGCCCGGGAACATAGGAAGGTTCCCGTCAAGTTGGTATCGATAATTTTATTCCAGGTGGCGGGATCCGTATCCACCACGGAAGCGGTCAAAAAGTTCATCCCCACATTGTTCACCAGGGCATCCACCCGGCCGAAGCGTTCCCGGGCCTGGCGAAAGAGGTTCTCCACGTCTTCTTCCTTGGCCACATGGGCGGGAACAGCCAGCAGCTTCTCCTCTTCGCCCAGCTCCTTCCGGGCCGCCTCCAGCCCCTCCTCCTTCCGTCCGCAGATAACCACCCTGGCCCCCTGGGCCAGCAGGCTCCTGGCCAGATCCAGACCCAGCCCCCTGCTCCCGCCGGTAACCACAACCACCTTGTCTTCCAGATCGTAGCGCACTTTTTTCTCCTTCCCCTTTCCATCGCACAAACAATTCAGCCTTGCCTGTTAATTTCTACAATTAAGCGGGCAATACCTTTCCCGTTAGCAAAGAAAGAGATTTTTGATGGGTCTAGAGGCGGACGGCTCCGTAGGGGCACATTTCCTGGCAGCAGTAGCAGCGAATGCAGCGCCCTCGATCAATGAGGGCGGCGCCGTCTTCAATGCTGATCACCTGGGGCGGGCAGTGCTGGGCGCAGATCCGGCATCCCCTGCAGGCCCGGCGATCAACCCGGGGATAGGGTCTCATTCTCCGGAAGAGGTTCATGACCCAGTGGACGGGGTAATGGGTTACCAGGCGGTCAATCCTCCCCCTGGCGATGACGCCCCGGTCAAATTGGTCAATCCGGGCTTCCTCCAGGGAAAGGCCGGCCAGGCGTATATCCGCCAGGCTCGACCCCGGAAGTTTCCTCCGCTTTGCCGCCTCCAGGGTGGTCACCTCCACCGGCTTGAAGCCGGCAATGGCAGCGGCAACGGTATCCACGGCCACAGCGCTTTTCCCGGCCAGGAGCAGGCCTATAGGCCTGGGCCTCCCGTTGCGCGGTCCCTGCCCCTCCATGCCGATCACGGCATCGATAATATTAAAGCCCGGGTTGACGGCCAGGCAAATATCCAGCAGCAGACGGCCGAAGCGGCCCGGGCTGGGATGCTCCAGGTGCAGGCGCATCTTGTGCTTGTCCACCACGCAGCCGAAGGTGTTTTTAACGGCCGCCGTAAGGCCGGACAAGGGATGGGTTTTTAACTTGGCTACATTGACTACCAGGTCCACTTCCTCCAGGGCTTTGGCCAGGGGAATCCTGCGGCCGTCAACCAGCCGCCCGCCGGCTTCGCTGAAGGAAAGGATCTCCGCCCCCGTTTTCCTGGCCACCTCCAGCATCCCCGTGACCTGCAGGACCCGGGTGTACGATCCCCCTCCGGGGCTGTCGCCGATGAAGACCCGGGCTCCGGCCTCCTGGAAGAGCTGCACCAGGGCGGAGATCAGCGCCGGGTGGCTGGTAACCGCTTCTTCGGGGGGTGCCGCAGTAAGCAAGTTTGGCTTCAAGAGCACCTTCTGCCCCGAAGAGATCAAGCCCCCGGCCCCGCCCCACGGTTCCAGCAGCTCCAACAGCGCCGGCCGAAGGGCTTCCTCGCGATAGCTGGGGCATTTGGCGAGGGATACGGTTTCCAGTTCCTTCATGGTCACACTCCCTTGCCTTTGTTCATTTATACTTAATATTAGAATCCGGAAGCGGACAAGTCAACGACCCTCAAGCCACATCGCCATCTCCTTCTCCAGGCAAGCCCCAATCACCTGCTAAATGCATTCATGGCCTTGCCGGTTTCCCCCGGCGCCGGATTTGGGCGGGAGCTTCTTTCCGGGATCGAGAAGGCCAAGGAGGATAGGATAAAGGAACCTTCTTCCCCTGGACCTGGCGGCATAGAATGTACCATTATGATTTTGAAACTTTCCGGCAAGTTAATGCAAGGGGCCATCCAACTGACTTTGGCCGGAATCCTGGTCCGGCTAATCGGCCTGGTCAACCGCATGGTTCTCTCCCGGCTGATTGGGGCCGAGGGATTGGGGCTTTTTCAGATGATTCTGCCCATCTATGGCCTGCTGGTAGTCACGGCCTCCCTGGGCCTGCCCGGCGCGGTAACCAAGATGGTGGCCGACCGCCACGCCCTGGGCGATCTTTACGGCCAGGAGAAGGTTTTAAAACTATCCCTGCGGCTGGTAATCCTGGCGGCAATAGGGGTCTCCCTCCTGCTCTGGACTGTCCTGGCTCTCCCGCTCCACCTCTTTCCCGATAAGCGAATTATCCCCGCCTTGCGCCTGATGCCGGCCGCTTTTTCCCTAGCCGCCCTTTCTTCCATTCTGCGCAGTTTTCAACAGGGGCGGAGCAATATGACGCCTACCGCCGTCTCCCAGGTGGCGGAGCAAGTTATCCGGGTTTTCCTGGGCCTTCCGGCGGCCTTTCTCCTGGCCTCCCGGGGCTTGGAGTGGGCGGTGGCGGGACTGATGGGGGGAATCATCGCCGGGGAGATGGCCTGCTTCTCCTTCCTTTACCGAAGCAGCCCTCCCAGGGCCGCCGGCGCCGGCACCCCTGTTCCTGCAGGAATTTTCAGGGAGCTCTTTGCCTTGGCCTTCCCCATTTTGGCCCTCCGCCTGAGCACCGCCGTCACCCAAACCCTGGAATCTTTGCTGATCCCCGCCCGCCTTCAGCTGGCCGGTTTCAGCGCGACCCAGGCCACCGCCCTCTTCGGACAGTTTTCCGGCATGGCCCTGCCCTTGCTATTTTTGCCCACGGTGCTGATCATCCCCTTAAACACCGCCCTGGTCCCGGCCATAGCCGGGGCGCTAACCCTGCGCCTCCACCACCGAGTGCGGCGCTTGGTTTCCCTCTCCCTGTGGGCAACCCTCGGCATCGGCATAATTTCCGGCCTGGTTCTCTACCTGGCTGCTCCCATCCTGGTAAAAATCTTCTATGGGGACCTCTCCTCCGCCCGCCTGGTGGCCCTCCTTGCCCCCGTGGCCCCCCTGGCGTACCTGCAGTTTACTACGGCAGCCATATTGCACGGGGCCGGGAGGCCGGGCCTGGCGGTCAGCAACGACCTGGCGGGAACCGTACTCAGCCTGGTTTTAATTTGCTTCCTGACGCCCAAGCCGGCCTGGGGCATTTCCGGGGTGGTCTGCGCCTATACCGCCGCCTTCGGCCTGATCACTCTCCTGGACTGCCTTTTCATCTTTCGGCTGCTGCCGGAAAAAAGGAACGGAAATTAATCATATCTTTCCGGATGCGGTGCAAAATATAATAGGATTTTGCATAGAAGCGGGGTGATAAAGATGGCCGCCATTAAAGTAAAGTGCAGCGTCTCCAATTGCCACTACTGGAAGGACATGTATTGCGTTGCCGAAGACATTGAAGTAAATTGCCAGGATGGAGGCATGGAGGCGGAAAGCTCGGAGAATACCTGCTGCGACACTTTTGAACCCATGGAGAACGAATAGAGCGGCTCGGCCGCTCTTTTCCTTCTCCTTTAAAGTTTAGCTTTGCTCCGGCGCCTCCTTAACATTATGAACAACCCCAGGAGAAGCAGGAGCAGAAACACCAGCAGAAGGTACCAGGGCGAAAGGTTCATCAAGAAATTTAAGTACTTTACCAGGAAGCTCAGGGTGGAGGTAAGCAGCATGCTGAAGCCGACGGCCAGCAGGCTAAAAAGGAAGCCTCCCAGGGCGGTGTACAGCGCAAAAAGAAGGAAATTCATGTGCATCGCCCCGGCCGGGAAAGAGATAAAAGTCCTGGTCACGCCCCATAGCTGCCCCATGAAGACGGAGAAGCTCCCGTATTTTTCCCATAACGTAATTAGCTTGGACTTGGAGCCCTGGGGCTCCTTTTTCCGGCCCCACCCGTTAAAGAAGGTAAATTTAATGACCCGCCCCAGCTTGCTGCTGAGGTAGCCCAGGGAGTAGCTCAGGATGCTCCCCAAGGTAATGCCCACCGTGGAGGCCCCCACCATTTCCCAGATGGAGACCTGGCCGCTGAAGACCATGCTCCCGGCGGTGACTAACATTACCGCCGAGGCAAAGGGGACTCCGGCGCTTTCCAAAAGCATCACCAGGGCGATGCCGGCAAGGCCGTAGCGCTGGACGGCAATATTGGCAAATATCCTGATCTCATTAAATAGTTCCAAGAAGTCCACGATTAGTCACCCTGCCGCAACAAGGCATACATGCCCCAAATGCCCGCGTCGCCTTCCAGGCGAGCCGGGAGGATCTGCAACTGGGTCTCCTCCACGCTTGGCTTGACGGCCTGTTCAAATATTTTATGACGAATCTGCTCCAGCAGTTCCGGCCGCCGGGCGACAACGCCTCCGCCGATGACCAGGCAGGAGGGATTTAAAAGGGTAACCAGGTTGGCCAGGCCGGTGCCGATATCTTCAATGAACTTCTCCACTATCTTCCGGGCCAGGAGGTTGTTGGCCTCAGCCTGGTCAAACACCCAGGCGGTATTGATGATCCCCTTCTGCTGGAGTTTGGGCCAGAGCAGGCGGGCGCTGCGCGCCACGGCCTCCCCCGAGGCCCAACTTTCGAAACAATCTGACCCCCCGCAGCCGCATTTCCTCCCCCGGCCGAAAGCTTTCATGTGGCCCGTTTCACCGGCAAAGCCGGTATGCCCCCGGTACAGCTTGCCGTCCAGATAGAGGCCGCTTCCGATGCCGGTGCTGATGGTGATATAGATGACGCAGTCGTGCCCTACGGCCGCGCCATATTTTACTTCCCCCACCACGGCGGCGTTGGCATCGTTCTCCACCAAAATGGGGCAGCGGTAATATTTCGCCAGCATCTCTTTCAGGGGGACCCGGCGGTGCCAGCCCAGGTTGGGGGCTTCGTAGGCGGCCCCTTCTCTATGATCCACCAGGGCGGCAACGCATATTCCCAGGCCGGAAAGCTCCTCGACAGCGCCGCCGACCTTTTCCATCCCTTCCTTAAGCGCCCCGTTGATTTCCCCGATGAGGACCTCGGGGTCGTCGCTTACCGGCGTGGGAAAGCGGTGCCGGTAAAGGATTTTGCTGTGGTCGTCCATGAGAACAGCCAGGATCTTGGTCCCGCCTACATCCACGATTCCATATATCTTCTCCCCCACAGCCTCCACCTCCTCCTCTTATACGCGCCCTGAGCGCAGCATCGAGACCAGCCACCAGATGGCCGCCGCGGCCGCCGCGGCCAGGAACAGTTCGCTTGCCGGCGCCCGGCCCAGGTAAGGCAGGTCGGCTCCCGTTGCCGTCAGGGAGAGGCCGACGATAAGGGCGGCCAGGACAATACTGAAAGCCAGGCGGTTGACGGCCCCGCTCAGCAGCCTGGCCAGGTAGAAGCTTTTTTCAATCTCCACCTGCACCTTTAAATTGCCCGAAGCGGCCAGGTTTAAGAGCTCCATGGCCCGGTAGGGGAACTCTTCCGCCAGGCTGCAGTAGCCGTGCCAGCCCCTCCGCACGCGGCGCCAGGAGGTCTTCCAGCGGCTCCTCTGCAAATAGAAGCCGTACTTCCTGGCGGCCTCCGCCATATTGAAACCCGGATCGATGCGCGCCACCGTCCCCTCGGCGGTGACCAGGGCCTTCATCAGCAGCAGAAATTCATAAGGGAACCGGATCTGGTGCTTCCCGGCCAGCCGGGCCACATTTTGCACCAACTCTCTTATATTAACATCTTTTAAGGCGGTCGTATAGTACTGCTCCAGGAAGCCCTCCAGGTCCCTGGTTATCTCCCGCCGGTCCACGGCTTCCGGGACAAAGGCAAAATCCAGGAGTTCATCCACCAGGGTTTCCGTGTCGCCCTCCCGGAGAGCCTTGAGCATCAGGACGAATTTGCTCCTGAGCTCGTCGTCGATCGAGCCCGCCGTCCCGAAATCCATAAAGAAGAGCCTGCCGTCAGGCAATATTTTAATATTGCCCGGGTGGAGATCGCCGTGAAAAAAGCCGTCCACGAAAACCTGCTTAAATAGACTGTCGGTAAATATTTCGGCTATGGGGCGCAGCTCTCCTTCCCGGGGCTGCTGCAGGATATGGCTGAGACTGATCCCTTCCCTATATTCCAGGGTGAGGACGTTTCTCGTGGTATACTCCCAGTACACCCGAGGGATGTAGACATGGGGGTGGTCTTTAAAATTCTGCCGGAACCGGCGGGCGTTGCGGGCTTCGGCCAGAAAGTCCAGCTCGCCTTTTACAATCTGGGTCAACTCTTCGGCGAGGCGCCCGAACCGGTAAAAATATTCAGGAGGGGTTTGCCGGTCGATGAACTCGGCAATTACCGACAATATTTCCAGGTCCATGAGCATCTGCTGCTCAATCTCCGGGCGCTTGATCTTGAGCACCACATCCTCCCCGTTAAACAGGCGGGCCCGGTGAACCTGGGCGATGGAGGCCGCCGCCAGGGGCTCCTCTGCGAATTCCTGGAAGAGCTCCGGCAGGGGCAGCTTCAGCTCCCTCTCGACAGCCTCCTTGGCCTTGGCTGCCGGGAAAGGCTTCACCTGATCCTGGAGTAGCGAGAGCTCCTGAATATAGCTTGCCGGCAGAAGGTCGACACGGTTGCTCAACAGTTGGCCGATTTTAATAAAAGTGGGCCCCAGTTCTTCCAGGGCCAGCCGCAGGCGCTTCTCCTTGTTCATAACGGCCAGATCTTTTTCTGCCGGGCGGCGAAAGAAAAGCTTTCCCCGGAGCCTGAACAGCTTCAGCCGCTCCAGGACCGGCAAAAAACCGTACTTGATCAAAACTTTCAGGATCTGGCGGTAGCGTTTGATATAGCGAAGCTGCCGCAGGGGTCCCCAGGGATGGCTCATGCCAGCTTTTCTTTTACCAGCGCCAGGAGTTCATCCAGCTTGGCTTCGATCCGTTCCAGGTCTTCCCGGGTAATCCTCTCCCTGGCCAGCTGGGCGCTTCTCTCCTTTATCTGGGCTTTCATGCGCTCCCGCTCTTCCTTCCCTTTTTCCATTAGGCGGTTAACCAGTTTTTTGGCTTCTTCCCGCTTCATATCCCCCTTGCTGACCAGGTACTCGATCATCTCTTCCGTCTTCTCCTTGCTTAAAGCCAGAAACCCTAAGCCCGCGGTGAATAAATCTTCCATCATGGCCATCACCTCTCCTGAATTTTGGGGCTCATCTATAGCTTATCCCATTTTTTCCGGCTTACTGCAAAATAAAAAAACCCAGCCCTAAATACATTAAAGCCGGGTTAAAAGCTGATTTTGTTTATTTCCCTCCAAGGGCCGCGTTCCGCTTTTCGTGGAGGTAATCCTCATATATATACATGAGCTCCTTGTCGAAAAGGGTTCGCTTCAAATTGACGGTAACCTTGCGCACCTTCGCCAGGATCTCCTCGGCTTCCTCCCGGGAGAGATCGATGCCGTATTCCTTGAACTTGGCGATGATGGCATGGGACCCGGAATGCTTGCCGATGATAATCTGCCGCTCCAGGCCAATTTCTTCCGGACTGAATACCTCGTAAGTATGGGGGTTTTTGATTACGCCGTCGGCATGGATCCCCGACTCGTGGGCAAAAGTGTTGGCACCCACGATGGGCTTGTGAACGGAAAGGGGGCGCCCCGAGGCCCGGGCCACGTACTGGCAAAGCTCCAGGAAATCCTTGATTTTTACCTTCAACTCCACGCCGAAGAGGTATTTCAAGGCCATGGCCACCTCTTCCAGGGCGGCATTGCCCGCCCGTTCGCCCAAACCGTTTACCGTCACCCCCACAAAGCGCGCTCCTGCCTTCACCCCGGCCAGGGCATTGGCCGTGGCCATGCCAAAATCGTTGTGGGTGTGCATCTCTATTTCCATGCCCGTGGCCTCCAGCAGGCGGCTTATGGTTTCATAAGTCTTGAAAGGCTCCAGGACACCCACCGTATCGCAGAAGCGGAGACGATCGGCGCCCGCCTCTTTGGCCCGCCGGGCAAACTGGACCAGGAAATCCCAATCGCTGCGGGAAGCGTCTTCGGCGTTGACCGATACGTAAACCCCGGCATTCTTAGCAAACTCAACGGCCTTGGTCATGTTTTCCAGGACCCACTCCCGGGAGGTGCGCAGCTTGTGGGTAATGTGGATGTCGGAAGTGGAAATGGAGATGGCGACGGCATCTACACCGCATTCCAGGGAGCGCTTGATATCGTTGATATTGGCCCTGTTCCAGGCCATAATGCTGGCCTGGAGATTAAGGCCGACAATGTCGGCGATGGCCTGCTTTTCATCTCCTTCCATGGCCGGGATACCGGCTTCGATTTGATGGACGCCTATGGAATCGAGCATGCGGGCAATGCGAATTTTCTCCTCGTTTGAGAATACAACCCCGGCCGTCTGCTCCCCGTCCCGCAGCGTAGTATCCACGAAAATTATGGAACCATCCTTGAGGGCTTCTTGAAAACGCTTGGCCAACGAGGGCACCTCCTTTTTTTATGCTTGTGCTGGCGTTTTTGCTGCGTGTCCAAAACTGATTTACTGGCGCACTTGGCCTGCTCCATAGATGATGTACTTGAGGCTGGTTAAAGCCTTGAGACCCATGGGACCGCGGACATGCAGCTTTTGCGTGCTGATGCCCATCTCCGCTCCCAGGCCGAACTCTCCCCCGTCAGTAAAGCGGGTGGAGGCGTTCACGTATACCGCCGCGGAGTCAACCCGGTTGAGAAACTCCCGGGCCCGGTGGTAGTTTTCGGTAACAATGGCTTCCGAGTGCTGGGTGCTGTACCGGTTAATGTGCTCGATGGCCTCGTCTAAGCTGTCCACCACCTTTACGGCCAGGATGAGATCCAGGTACTCCGTCTCCCAGTCCTCCTCTTGGGCCGGGACCACCTCCGGGCTGTAGCGCCGGGTGCGCTCGCAGCCCCTGATCTCGACCCCTTCCTTCCGCAGCGCGGGGATAACGGCCGGCAGGAAAGCGTCGGCAATGTCGGCATGAACCAGCAGGGTTTCCATGGCATTGCAGACACCGGGACGCTGGACCTTGGCGTTGACGGCAATCTTGACGGCCATCTCCACATCGGCACCGGCGTCGATGTAGGTGTGGCAGTTCCCCGCCCCCGTTTGGATTACCGGAACCGTGGCGTTTTCGATGACGGTGTTAATCAGGGAAGGCCCGCCCCGGGGGATCAAGAGGTCCACGTACTGGTTGAGACGCATCAACTCCTGGGCGGCGACCCGGCTGGTATCTTCGATCAGGGTCACCGACTCCCGGGGCAAGCCGGCCCGCACCAGCTGGTTTTGAATGATGGCCACCAGGGCTTTGTTGGAGTTGATGGCCTCGGAGCTGCCGCGGAGGATTACGGCGTTGCCGGATTTCAGGGTCAGGCCGGCGGCATCCACGGTAACATTGGGCCGGGCTTCGTAGATAATGCCGATTACGCCGATGGGAACCCGCACCTGGCCGATCTGCAGGCCGGACCGGTACCACATGCCCGTTACCTCGCCCACGGGATCCTCCAGGGCGGCGATATCCCGCAGCCCCGCCGCCATCCCGGCGATGCGCTCCCGGTTCAGCAGGAGACGGTCATAAAAGGCCTTGGTATAACTCTCTTTTTTCTTAAGGTTTTCCAAGTCTATGGCATTGGCCGCAATGATCGACTCCGCTTCTTTCTCCAGAGCTTCGGCAATATAGTGCAGGGCGCGGTTCTTGTCCGCACTGGAGACCGTGGCCAGGACCTTGGCTGCCGCCCGGGCACCCTGGGCTTTCTGCACTACCTCGCTATGGTGCATGATCAAACTCCTCTCTTTTAGTATACAACCAGGTTATCGCGGTGTATTACCTCTTCCTCGGCCGGACGGCCCAGCAGAGCGGGAATTTGCGAGCTGCTGTGCCTCATAATCAGGAGCAACTCCTCGGAGGAAAAATTGCTCAGCCCCCTCCCCACTTCGTTGTCCGATCGGTCATAAACAGAAATCAGGTCGCCTCGCTTGAATTCTCCCTTAACCTGGATCACGCCCACGGGTAGCAGGCTCTTGCCGCCCTGGCAGAGGGCGATTTTGGCTCCATCGTCGATTACGATGCTGCCCCGAACCACTCTCCCGTAGGCGATCCAGCGCTTGCGCCGGTTTAAAACGTTCTTTTCCGGCTGAAAATAGGTGCCCAGCTGCTCCCCTTTTAGAATGCGGCCCAGGATAGTAGGGTCGGTTCCGTTGGCTATATACATGCCGATTCCGGACTTGGTGACAATCTCGGCCGCCTTAAGCTTGGTAATCATGCCGCCGGTAGCCAGATCGTCGCCGGAGGGTCCGGCGATAGCCTTTATATCCCTGGTTATTTTTTTCACAACAGGTATCAGGCGGGCGCCCTCTTGTTGCGGATTGCCGTCGTACAGACCGTCCACAGTTGTGAGAATGATAAGAAGATTGGCATCGATCAGGGCGGCCACCAGAGCCGAAAGGCGGTCGTTGTCCCCGAACTTGATTTCCTCCACGGAAACGGTGTCGTTTTCGTTAATAATGGGGATTACGCCCCAGCGCAGCAGGGTTAGAACGGTATTGCTGGCATTGATGCAGCGGCGCCGGCTGATCAGATCGGAGCGCGTAAGCAGGATCTGGGCCACCACCAGCCCATAGTCGGCAAAATATTTCTCGTAAATCTGGATCAGCAAGCCTTGTCCCACCGCGGCCGCCGCCTGCTTTTCCGGTATGGCCGTGGGCCTCCTGGTCATGCCCAGCTTGCCCACGCCGGCCCCAATGGCGCCGGAAGAGACCAGGATCAGCTCGTGGCCTTCGTTTTTCAGCTGCGCCAGTTCGTGGACCAGTTTTTCAATATATTCCAGCTTTAAATTGCCCGTGGCGTCGGTCAGCAGCCTGGTGCCCACCTTGACTACCACGCGCCGCCCCTTGTTCTCACTCACGCTTCAACTCTCCCGCCCTGCGGGCCGCCTGGGTTACCGCCTTTATGATCGCCGCCCTGGCTGCGCCCTCCTCCAGGGCCAGCAGGCCGGCGCTAGTGGTGCCCCCCGGCGAGGTCACCGCATTTTTCAACTCGGCCGGGTGGCGCCCGCTTTCCAGCAGCATTCGCGCCGCTCCCAGCACGGTTTGGGCAGCCAGGTCGGTGGCCAGGTCCCGGCTCAATCCAGCTTCCACGCCGCCATCGATTAGCGCTTCTATAAAATAAAATGCAAAGGCGGGGCCGCTTCCGCTCAAGCCGGTTACGGCCTCCATCAATTTTTCCGGCACCCTTTTAACCATCCCCAGGGGAGTAAGCAAGCTTTCTACATATTCCAGCTCCTCTAGGGTCACTTCCTTCCCGGAAGAGACGGCCACCGCTCCCGCGCCGATTAAGCAGGGGGTATTGGGCATGAGCCGGATTACCTTGCTGCCGGCGGGCAGCAGCTTCTCAATAGACCGGGTGCTAATCCCGGCGGCAACGGAAACCAGGAGCTGCTCTTTTCTGAAGAACCCGGCCATGGAGGCAAGTACGTTCTCTACGTCCTGGGGCTTTACCGCCAAGATGAGCAGGTCGCATTCCCGGCAGAGTTCTTCCAGATTGCCGGAGCGGCAGCCCAGGGAAAGGACCAGGTCCTCCATGCGCTCGGGAACAATGTCATAAACATAAAAATTATCCGGGGAGACGCCGCCGTGCTTTACTATTCCCTTGGCCAGGGCGGAACCCATGGCTCCACAGCCAATTAAACCCAGCTTTGGCACAGCCTCTCGCCTCCTTATATAGATTATCTATTTTATTTTATATGATTAAAGACGCCATTGCAATACTGGCGGCAGCCAGCCGCTGTATTAAGACAGGATTGACGAAACGGGCGCAATTGCTCGCAATTCTTGATTAAATCCATCTATTTACCCCTTTTTTGTGCATGCTTAAATGGCGGGAAAATACTTTAGAACAAACACCAAGGAATCTAAAAACTTTTACACGGCCGTTTCATTGACAGGCCGCGCCAATTGCATTAAAATAAGATGTGCTGGTAGGGGAGTAGCTCAACTGGCAGAGCAACGGTCTCCAAAACCGTAGGTTGCGGGTTCAAGTCCTGTCTCCCCTGCCA
>LFRQ01000120.1 GCA_001512835.1 Clostridia bacterium DTU022 | reverse complement strand
ATGACGACGGTCTCCCCGTCGGCGACGGCATCCACGTCCACCTCGATGGCGTCCTCCAGGAACTTCTCTACCAGCAGGGGGTGATCCTGGGAAGCGTCCACGGCGCTTCCGATGTACTGGGCCAGCTCGCTCTCATCGTGGCAGATCTGCATGGCCCTTCCCCCCAGGACGTACGAAGGCCGCACCAGGACGGGGTAGCCGATGCGGGCGGCAACCTCTTTGGCCCCCTCGGCTGACGTGGCGGTGCCGTTTTCCGGCTTGATCAGGTTTAGCTTTTGGAGCAGGGCGTTGAAGCGTTCCCGGTCCTCGGCCCGGTCGATGCTGTCGGGGGTGGTGCCCAGGATTTTTACTCCCGCCTCCTCCAGGGGGACGGCCAGGCTTAAGGGGGTCTGCCCGCCGAACTGGACAATCACCCCTTCGGGCTGCTCACGCTCAATAATGTTCAACACGTCTTCCCTGGTCAAAGGTTCAAAGTAGAGGCGGTGGGAGGTGTCGAAATCGGTACTTACTGTTTCCGGGTTGCTGTTGATGATGACGCTTTCGTATCCCAGCTCCTTCAGGAAGTAGGAGGC
>LFRQ01000027.1 GCA_001512835.1 Clostridia bacterium DTU022 | reverse complement strand
TACCCGGTACGGGAGGCCTACCTGTCGCAGCAGCTCTGCCCGCCTCGGGGAAGCGGAAGCCAGTATTAGAACCATTCTTCATCTCCTAACCGCTGAGCTGGCGCATAACCCGGCGCGTCACGCTTTCCAGGTTGCCGGCCACCAGCCCGGTAAACAGGCCGGTAGGCACCGCCAGCAGCAGCAATATGGGATAGTAGCCCTGCAATAATGTCAAGTTGCTAATAATTAAACTGGCCACCAGGATCTGGGCCAAGTTGTGGGCCGCCGCGCCCAGAACGCTGACGGAGATCAAGCCCACGCACCCCCGGTTCACCAGGGGCATGATGGAAGCCATCACCAGGCAACTGGCCACTCCCCCGGCCAGGCTTAGCCAGAATCCAAAGCCGAAAAAATTACCGACAAAGAAGCTGCCCAGCAATATGCGCAGCACGGTAACCAGCAAGGCGCTGCGCAGGCCGTAAAGAATAAGGGTCAAGATGGTTATAATGTTGGCCAGACCCAGCCGCACGCCGGGGACGGGCATGGGCAGCGGCAAAGCCGCCTCCACGGTATGGATGACCACTGCAAAGGTGACCAGGATAGCGATATAGGTTAAATGGAAAGTCTTTTTCACCAAATAACAGCCCCAATTTTTGCTCCTCTCCGGCTACTCCATGATCTCCTTCATGCCTTTCGAGGCGATGGTCTGCTGGTCGGGCGTCACCATGAAGACTTCCACACCGGAGAGGCTTTCCACCAGCTTAAGGCCTCGCTCCGGTCCCAGGACAAAAATAGCAGTGGACAGCATGTCCGCCTGCATAGCCGTGGGGGCGGTTACAGTTACACTGATCAACTGTCGGGCGGGCTGCCCGCTTTCCGGGTCGATAATGTGGTGGTAGCGCTGCCCCCCTTTTTCAAAAAAGCGCTGGTAGTCCCCCGAGGTGACCACCGCTCCCGAAGAGAGATTCAGAACGGCCACCAGTTCTTCCGCATCCCGGGGATGGCGCACCCCGATGCGCCAGGGGGTCCCGTCGGGCTTCCCCCCCAGGATACCGATATCCCCGCCGGCGTTAATGAAACCATGCTTAATCCCGTTTTCAGCAAGTATATCCAGGGCCCGATCGATTATATACCCCTTGGCGATACCCCCCAGGTCCAGGGCCATGCCCTCCCGCTCCAGGAAGATGGTCTCCTGCTCCAGCTCCAGTTTCACCAGCCGGTAATCCACCAGTTCCAGAGCCTCCCGAAGTTCGGCGGGGGAAGGCACGTTATACTGCCCGTCCAGGAAGCCCCAGCATTCCAGAAGAGGCGCCACCGTGGGGTCGAAGGCCCCTCCCGTCAGTTCGCTGCCGTACAGGGCCTGCTCTACCACCTGCAGCAGCTCCGGCTTTACCTTAACCGGGGCTTGTCCCGCCCGGCCGTTGACCCGGGCCAGGTCGCTCTCTTCCAGGCGGGAGTTGAAGATCCGCTCCAGCTCTTCCATCTCCGCGAAAACCTGCTCCTTGATCTGCTGCGCTTTT
>LFRQ01000109.1:7379-8299 GCA_001512835.1 Clostridia bacterium DTU022 | reverse complement strand
CCCCCCCGGCCACTTGCAGGATTTATAGATCAAGGATTAGAAATAAGCCTTCAGAAACTAAAATTTACATAATGTCATGGAAAAGGTGGCGCGGTGGTGAAAGGAAAAAGCATAAAAGGGAAAGAGCTGGGCCCGCCTTTAAAATGGGCCGGCGGCAAGCGCTGGTTAATCGCTTATCTCAAGCCCTACTGGGAGCGCCACCATCACCGCAGGCTGGTAGAGCCGTTCTGCGGCGCCCTGGCCGTGTCCCTGGCCTTGATGCCGGAGCGGGCCCTGTTAAACGATGTTAATCCCCACCTGGTTAACTTTTTAAAGCACCTGCAAAGTGGCCTCCGCATTACCATACCGCTGGAAAACAAAAAAGAGCTGTATTATGCCTACCGGGAACGGTTCAATTTGTTTTTGCGCCAGGGCAAGGAAGCTTCTCCGGAGGCGGCCATGCTTTTTTACTATTTAAATCGCACCGGCTACAACGGCCTTTGCCGTTTCAACCGGAAAGGGGAATTTAACGTGCCCTTCGGCCGGTACAAGAAGATCAACTACGTGGAGGACTTCAGCCCCTATGCCGCTGTCTTAAAAAAATGGACGCTCCTCTGCGGGGACTTTGAAAAGATCCCCCTCCATCCCGAGGATTTCATCTATGCCGATCCACCCTATGACGTGGAATTTAGGCAGTATGCCCAAACGGGATTTGAGTGGGAAGACCAGGTGCGCCTGGCCCGCTGGCTGGCCCGCCATCCCGGCCCGGTGCTGGCCTCCAACCAGGCTACCGACCGCATCGTCAAGCTTTACCGGGAGCTGGGCTTTATGATTAAATTTCTTAACGGGCCCCGGATGATCAGCTGTACGGGGGACAGGACTCCCGCCAGGGAGATCCTGGCCTTGAAGGGGATTTAATTTTCGTCCGCGGGAATAAAAAA
>LFRQ01000109.1:3631-7325 GCA_001512835.1 Clostridia bacterium DTU022 | reverse complement strand
CCGCCGGATGATCTTTAATGTTGCATTGACCTCCTTTGATCTGTTCCGTCCCGCAGCTCATGTGGCTCTGGGTCTTGGCTTCCCCGGTTACTCACAGGAGCTTTCACAGGGATGCCCTTTACCTTCACCATGGCATTCTTTGATCTGCTCCGGCGTACACTTTGAAGGCTTACTTCTCAACTTGCCTGGCTGTTCACAACCATTTTTACGCATCGACAGTACCCTCCTTTCCAAATTGGTTTTTTGGGTAAGTATTTAGTTTGACGCTGCCGGGGGCAATTACTTTTCGGGTAAATATTTCTCCGCCAGGTAGGTGGCATACTGGACCATATGCCTTGCCGTATGCAGCTGGAATAGGGGAAACAGGTTTACCCGGTTAACATTGACTTCAATCAAATAGATCTGCATTTGCTCATCAACCGCCAGATCCAGACCAATATGGTCGATATTTTCCCCAATCAAACTTTCAAAATAAGTGGAAAAAAGCAGGGCAAACATTATTAAACGTTCGTAAAATTCCTGGTACTTATCCTTATCGAATACCCGGGGGAAAAAAGTGGATAGGTCGCAGGTAGAACCTCCCGCCACCACGTTGGTTACTATGGAATTAACAGGGCCGATTCTGACCACCGTGCCCGCCAGGCTCCAGATACCCAGTCGGTTCTTGGACGTATGAACCCTGATATCGAAGGGATAACCGTCGGGTGTCCTGCTGGCCACATATTTCTGAACTAAAAACTCGCTGCTGGCTTCCATTATTTTGGCAAACAGAGCACTTAGCTCCGAACAACTGGCTATATTCCTGGTCTTCCCCATTATTATTTCGAAATACTGGTCTTGCAGCTTCCCAATATAGATAACCCCGCTGCCAAAAGAGCCCTCCAGGGGCTTTACGACAACCTTATGGTAGCGGTCCAAATAGTCCCATATGATATCGGCGTCGTTAATCTCGTGGTAAGGAATCAGGTATTCCCCAAAACAACCCGAACTCGCTATTAAATCGTACGCTTCTAATTTACTTAAGGAACCCCCTTTCCGGTCATTGGTAAAGGGGATATCTACAAATTCATCATATATTTTTTGAAAGGGCTGGTGCCCCCTCATTCTAAGTCGGTCAAATATAACGTCGGGATAATCCAACTCTTTTCGCACCCAGGAATCACCATGAAGAACAAACCCGTTGATTTTCTTTCTCTTAAAATCTATATCTTTGTAAGTAAAATGGAAGAAGTCCACTCCGTGGAAAGAAGCGATATAGGCAGAAACAGTTTTAAAATCGATATCCTCTTTCGGGTTGATATCCATATAACCGATGGTAATCTTGCCGTGGGGAGTTCGGCGGGGTCTGCTCTGGAAAAGATAATTTTTTAACGAATCATTAACTTCTTTTCTCCAGTTAATAAAATCAAAGTATAAGTGCCGGGATATTTTTTCTTTAATCTTACCCAGGTTCTCTTCTTGGTAACCTTTGATTATGCTCCGCAAATCATTTTTAAGATTTTTACCTTTTAAAGCAGTGTCGCGGCGGTACAAGTTACCGCCCAGGGCTAACAAGACTTTTTCGATGGACTCAACCCCGTTGTAAATGTCGGTAATCAATCTAAATAGCTCCAGTTCTTTATCTTTCTCGATTTGACGTTTTACATAATACATGGCTTCACTTAAAGCATCGCTGACTTGGAAAATATTCAAGATAGTTGTTTTTACCTGTGCTTGCATCTGGCTTCATCCTTTGCCACAAATTTATGTTAATTAATTTCTTAAGGAAAAGATATTCTCCTGCCTTGGGAACCCCTCCCGGCAATCAAAAAAGACCCGAAGTCTCTCAGTTAATTTCCCTTTACCAGGCCCCTTTAGGTGCTCATTATGCAATTATGGAAAACATTGTTCGCAAAAATTTTTACTATTCGCAAGACCTTCTCTTAACTTGCAACTTTTGGAAGGGCGCGGAAGGGGATTGCGGTTTTATGTCGAATTTAAGTTCTCAGGGCAGGAATTCATTGCCTAACCAGAAGATATTAGTTGCTTTGGGCATAAATGTTACAGGCAGGAAGGGATGATGCCGGGAAATAGCAAAGTCCGGAAACACTTGGCGCTGGAAACCAGTCCAGGATACCAGGAAAAAGGTAGCCAGCCCGTACGGAAAGGCCTGCTAAGACCGTTGTCCAGAGTAAGCAACTCCGGAAAAACCGGTGAGCTTCCCCGAAAGAGGGGATAGCCCCGGCAGCCAGTTTTAGGGGGCTCTCTTTTTTGCCTATTTCCTTCTTTATCTCCTATTGCAAGGGACCCCCGGGGCCCCGCCTGGCCGGGGCAAGTACTGCAGAAACAGCAACTGCCCGAATAAAATATAATTTACAAATAGGAGGCTGCCCATGAATTTCAAAGATCTAACCGTAGGCGTTCTCAAAGAGATCATGGACGGTGAAAAAAGAGTCGCTGCAACCCCCGAAACGGTCGGCAAATTGGTAGCTGCCGGGGCTACGGTTCTAGTTGAAAACGGCGCCGGGGAAGATTCCATGTGCAACGACGAAGAATATCGCCGGGCCGGTGCCGAAATTGTCTCCCAGCCCGAGGATATTTTCAACCGGGCCGATATTATCCTGAAGGTTAAGGAACCTCTCTTTAACGCCAAAATTGGGAAGCACGAGGCGGAACTTTTCAAGCCCAACCAGGTGCTGGTTACCTTCCTGCACCCCGCCAACCCTGCCAACCACGATACCGTCCGGACCCTGGCCCGTCAAGGAGTGATCAGCTTTACCATGGACAGTGTCCCCAGGATCTCCAGGGCCCAGCAGATGGACGCCTTGACCTCCATGAGCACCATCGCCGGTTACAAGGCGGTCATCCTGGCCGCCAACCGCCTGCCCCGTTTTCTCCCCATGATGCCCACGGCCGCGGGAATTATTCCGCCGGCCCAGGTCCTGGTAGTGGGAACGGGGGTGGCCGGCCTGCAGGCGGTGGCCACCGCCAAGCGCCTGGGAGCCAAGGTGAAAAGTATTGATATCAGGCCCGACGCCAACGAGCAGGCGAAAAGCCTGGGTGCCGAGATCATCCCCTTTGATGTTCCCCAGGAACTGGCCGTGGGCCAGGGCGGCTATGCCCGCCGCCTCCCTGAGGAGTGGTACCAGCGGGAGAGGGAAATCCTGGCTCCCCACGTTCAGGGCAGCGACGTAGTCATCCTTACCGCCCTGATCCCCGGCGAAAAGGCCCCCCTGCTGGTAGACCAGCAGATGCTGTCCGGCATGAAGGAAGGCTCCGTCATCGTGGACGTTTCCGTAGACCAGGGAGGCAACTGCGAGCTGACCCGCCCCGGGGAGGAATACCTGTACAATAAAATTTGGATTAGCGGCTTCCTGAACATACCCGCCAGCGTGGCGGAAAGCGCCACCCGGATGTACGCTCAAAACATCTTTAACTTCCTCAATCATGTTGTCCGGGAGGGACGGGTCGACAGCAGCGCGGAGGATGAAATTATTCAGAAAGCGCTGGTAACCAAAGACGGCCGGATCGTGCACCAGGGAACTCTCCTGGCCATGGAAAACCCGTCCTAAGATCAGCCCAAAGGTCATGCAACCGGAGGTTGTCATATGCTGCTACTGGTTATCGTAATCTTTGTTGTCGCCTCAGCCATCCTCGGCTACCGGGTCATCTCCAGGGTGCCGCCCTTGCTGCATACACCCTTGATGTCCGGGAT
>LFRQ01000109.1:1214-3416 GCA_001512835.1 Clostridia bacterium DTU022 | reverse complement strand
CTGGATGCCTTCCAGAATTACTCCATGTGGCTATTTGTCTTCCTCGGAGGCGTCGTGGGTATCATCCTGGGGCAGAAAGTAAAGATGATCCAGATGCCCCAGACGGTAGCCCTGCTCAACGGCCTGGGTGGCGGAGCCTCGGCCCTGGTAGCGTGGGCCGCCGCCACCCAGTTTGCAGGTGAGGGACAGTTATACGTAATCTTTTTCTGGATAACCGCCACCCTGGCTTTGGGCGTAGGCAGCCTGACCTTCAGCGGCAGCATAGTAGCCGCTTTAAAGCTCCAGGGCTGGATCCGGCAGAGGCCGCTCTTCTTTAAAGGACAGGATGCCCTCTTAAAGTTGCTGCTCCTTGCCGGAACACTGTTGATCATCTTCTCCCCCTTTAGGGGAGAAAGGGGCTTCACTTCTCTGGGGCTTTTATTAACCCTGATCTTTACCGTGTACGGCATCGTCCTGACCCTGCGGGTGGGAGGCGCCGATATGCCCGTGGTCATCTCTTTCCTGAACTCCCTCTCCGGGGTGGCCGCCTCCGTGAGCGGGATGGCCGTGGGCGATGCCCTCCTGGCCGGCACCGGCGCCCTAGTAGGGGTAGCGGGGTTGATTTTGACCCAGATCATGTGCCTGGCCATGAACAGGAACCTGGCCAGCGTGCTGGGTGGCCTGGCCCCCGCCCTCGCCCCCGGAAAGCAGGAAGCTGGGGAAGCGGGCAAAGATAAAGAGAAGGGAGTAGAGCCTGCCGATAAAACGGCTCCCTTGGAAGAAGAAGGGGAAAAAGAGGAAGCCCCGGCCCAAGAAAAAGAGGCGGCGGTTCCGGTCGAAGAGAAGGAGGAAGCAGCCCCGGCCCAGGAGCAAGGGGAGGCGGCCCCGGCCGGGGAAGCAGAGGAAGAGGAGACCACTCCGGATCGGAAGCTGGCCCGGCTCCTCCACGAAGCCCGGAAAGTAATCATCGTCCCCGGCTACGGCATGGCCCTGGCCCAGGCCCAGCAGGCCGTCAAAAACCTGATCGACACCCTGGAAGACAGGGGGAAGGAAGTAAAGGTGGGCATCCATCCCGTGGCCGGAAGAATGCCCGGCCACATGCACGTCCTCCTGGCCGAAGTGGGCATCGATTACGATAAGCTGTACGACATGGAGGTTATCAATCCGGAATTCGCCCAGGCCGACCTGGTTATCGTGGTGGGCGCCTGCGACGTGATTAACCCCGCCGCGCAGACAGTGGAAGGAACCCCCCTCACCGGGATGCCCATCCTGAAAGTAAGTGAGGCCAAAAGCGTCATCGTCTGCAACCGCGACGAAAAACCGGGCTATTCCGGGGTAGACAATATCCTCTACCAGATGGAGAAGGTAATCACCATTTGGGGTGACGCCAGCGAAACGGTGCCCCGGCTCACCGCTATGCTAAACGGGAAAGCGGCTCCGGTGGAGGCGGAGCTTCCGGCAGGTGAAGAGGCGGAGGCGGACCGGGGCCTTGAAGCAAAGGAAGAAGAGGAAGCGGCTGCGGACCGGGAAGCAAAGGAAGCAGGGGAGACGGACCGGGACCGGAAGCTGGCCCGGCTCCTCCACGAAGCCCGGAAAGTAATTATCGTCCCCGGCTACGGCATGGCCCTGGCCCAGGCCCAGCAGGCCGTCAAAAACCTGATCGACACCTTGGAAGCCAGGGGGAAGGAAGTAAAGGTGGGCATCCATCCCGTGGCCGGAAGAATGCCCGGCCACATGCATGTCCTCCTGGCCGAAGTGGGCATCGACTACGAGAAGCTGTACGACATGGAGGTTATCAATCCGGAATTCGCCCAGGCCGACCTGGTTATCGTGGTGGGCGCCTGCGACGTGATTAACCCCGCCGCGCAGACGGTGGAAGGAACCCCCCTCACCGGGATGCCCATCCTGAAAGTGAGCGATGCCAAAAGCGTCATCGTCTGCAACCGCGACGAAAAACCGGGCTATTCCGGGGTAGACAATATCCTCTACCAGATGGAGAAGGTCATCACCATTTGGGGTGATGCCAGCGAAACGGTGCCCCGGCTCACCGCTATGTTAAACCAGCTGAGCCGGTAAAAAAACAGGGGAAGCAGGGGGACGGGAAGCCGTCCCCCTCCTACATTCAATTAAACGGGAAGAAGGACCGTCCCCTTTTTCAAAAAAGCAGGGGCGGTTCTTTCTTTGCAAAAATGCAAATCATAAAACCATCCCCTTTTACATTTT
>LFRQ01000109.1:0-1063 GCA_001512835.1 Clostridia bacterium DTU022 | reverse complement strand
ATAAGGCCCACCCGCCGCACGCTGGCCTCTACTTCAAACTCTACCTCCAGCTCTTCCTGGAAAATGCGCTGCCAATTATCCTTCATCTTGTGCCATTCCTTGGGTTTCCTCCGGTAAAACTCCCGGCCAAAACCAAAAATGTCCGAACCCAACTCCCTGGTCTCCTCCAAGGCCTGCCGCATTAGTTTCCGGACACTCTCCTCCAGCCTCCTATTTAAGGTCATACCCAGGTCTTTTTGTTCTATGGACGTGGCGTGCCGGCAGCCTACATCCTGAATGCGGCCGTCAATGGATACTGTGACCTTCACCCGAGGCCGGCCGTTGCTTATCATCGGCTCCATGGAGCTGGTATATTCAATTATATCGATGCTGAGGCCCTTGGAACAATCAGGACAGGAGATGACCTGGGTGGTGCGGATGAGATTGCCGGTGATCCAGAGCCAGCCCAGGGTGGCCTCTACTCCCAGCCAGCCTACCATGCGGTCCTCGATGAAGGCGGCTCCTCCAGCCATCTCCACTACCTTATAAGACGGAGCACTCTTGCTTTCACCTCCTCCACTGCCACCCTCCCCCCCAGTGCCGGAACCGCCTCCCCCCTCTCCGCCCGCGCTGCCTTCTTCTTTCACCAGGCGCACGGAGGGAAGAAAGATCTCGATTCCGGGCTGGGACAGCTTCATTATTACCGGCCCCAGATCCCCGGGTGGGATAAGCGTGTTGCTGGCTTCCAGGGTGGTTAGCTGGCTCACATAACCCTCGCCGGCAGTGCCTTCCAGGGGAAACCGCACCTGCATCAGTTTTTTTACGTCGCTCTGGGCTACCAGGGGCCTGGTAATTGCCCGGGTATAGCGCTCCCGCTCAAAGAAGTCCAGCACTTCAGCAATTCCCTGCCGGGCCAGCTTCTCGGAAAAGATGATCAGGCTATTGTGGCCCCAGTACAGATGACGGGGCATGCGGGTCTCCAGGCGGCGCAGGGCCTGGAAAACGGTCTGCCCCTTGGCGCTGACCACCTCCGACGGCTGCTCCCCGCCGCCTCCCCCGCCGCCTCCCCCGCCGTCTCCGCCCG
>LFRQ01000053.1 GCA_001512835.1 Clostridia bacterium DTU022 | reverse complement strand
AAAAGCGCAGCAGATCAAGGAGCAGGTTTTCGCGGAGATGGAAGAGCTGGAGCGGATCTTCAGCTCCCGCCTGGAAGAGAGCGAACTGGCCCGGGTTAACGGCCGGGCGGGACAAGCCCCGGTTAAGGTAAAGCCGGAGCTGCTGCAGGTGGTGGAGCAGGCCCTGTACGGCAGCGAGCTGACGGGAGGGGCCTTCGACCCCACGGTGGCGCCCCTCCTGGAATGCTGGGGCTTCCTGGACGGGCAGTATAACGTGCCTTCCCCCACCGAACTTCGGGAGGCCCTGGAACTGGTGGATTACCGGCTGGTGAAGCTGGACCTGGAGCAGGAGACCATCTTCCTGGAGCGGGAGGGCATGGCCCTGGACCTGGGGGGTATCGCCAAGGGGTATATAATCGATCGGGCCCTGGATATACTTGCTGAAAACGGGATTAAGCATGGTTTCATCAACGCCGGCGGGGATATCGGTATCCTGGGGGGGAAGCCCGACGGGACCCCCTGGCGCATTGGGGTGCGCCATCCCCGGGATGCGGAAGAACTGGTGGCCGTTCTGAATCTCTCTTCGGGAGCGGTGGTCACCTCGGGAGACTACCAGCGCTTTTTTGAAAGAGGGGGGCAGCGCTACCACCACATCATCGACCCGGAAAGCGGGCAGCCCGCCCGCCAGTTGATCAGTGTAACTGTGACCGCCCCCACGGCTATGCAGGCGGACATGCTGTCCACTGCTATTTTTGTCCTGGGACCGGAGCGAGGCCTTAAGCTGGTGGAAAGCCTCTCCGGTGTGGAAGTCTTCATGGTGACGCCCGACCAGCAGACCATCGCCTCGAAAGGCATGAAGGAGATCATGGAGTAGCCGGAGAGGAGCAAAAATTGGGGCTGTTATTTGGTGAAAAAGACTTTCCATTTAACCTATATCGCCATCCTGGTCACCTTTGCAGTGGTCATCCATACCGTGGAGGCGGCTTTGCCGCTGCCCATGCCCGTCCCCGGCGTGCGGCTGGGCCTGGCCAACATTATAACCATCTTGACCCTAATTCTTTACGGCCTGCGCAGCGCCTTGCTGGTTACCGTGCTGCGCATATTGCTGGGTAGCTTCTTTGTCGGTAATTTTTTCGGCTTTGGATTCTGGCTAAGCCTGGCCGGGGGAGTGGTTAGCTGCCTGGTGATGGCTTCCATCATGTCCCTGGTGAACCGGGGGTGCGTGGGCTTGATCTCCGTGAGCGTTCTGGGCGCAGCGGCCCACAACTTGGCCCAGATCCTGGTGGCCAGTTTAATTATTAGCAACTTGACACTATTGCAGGGCTACTATCCCATATTGCTGCTGTTGGCGGTGCCTACCGGCCTGTTTACCGGGCTGGTGGCCGGCAACCTGGAAAGCGTGACGCGCCGGGTTATGCGCCAGCTCAGCGGTTAGGAGATGAAGAATGGTTCTAATATTGGCTTCCGCTTCCCCGAGGCGGGCAGAGCTGCTGCGACAGGTAGGCCTCCCGTACCGGGTA
>LFRQ01000002.1 GCA_001512835.1 Clostridia bacterium DTU022 | reverse complement strand
TGGTACTCCGGTGCGCCGTCTTCCCCCGGCAGGCTTTCTTCTTCTCCCGCCGGCTTTGCTCCTTCACCACCGCGGGGGGGCTCATTTCCGGGCTCATTCCCTGAGCCTTTCCCGGGGTCTTTTCCGGGGGCTTTACCGGGGCCTTTTCCGGATTCTTCCCCAGGGTCTTTCCCGCTTTTCCCCCCCGGATCACTCCCGGGTTCTGTCACGGGCTCTTCCCCGGGTCCCGCAGGTTCCGCCGCCGGGTCCTTACCCGGTCCGGGTCCTTCTCCGGGAAGCGGTTCTTCAACGGGATCCTTTTCTTGACCGCCTTTTTTGGGATAGAGCCCCAGCCGCCTGAGCATATCGTCCAGCATTTTTAGAAAGTCGCCCACCAGCCCCAGCCCCGGCTGTTCCGGTACCAGCTCCTGGTTGAAGGAGATGGCATATATGGCACCGCTGTAATTAAGGGTCCCGCCAAGGATCAGCAAGAAAATCAGCGCCGTAGCCAGCAGCGATTTAAGCTTGGCGACCCTGGTGCGATTGGACCTTTTCATAATATGCACCTTCCCGTATTGAACTCGGCGGA
>LFRQ01000097.1 GCA_001512835.1 Clostridia bacterium DTU022 | reverse complement strand
GGCCGGTTACCCGGTAGAGCTCCCGGAATACCTCCGCCATGACGGCCCGCCACTCCTCCACCGTGCGGGCCATGGTAATCCTGGCGGCCACCGCTTCGGGGTCGATGCCGTTGAACCAGCAGCGGAGCCAGTTGTCCCGGGAATACTGGACCACGTCCAGAAATGGGGGTGAGGTTACGGTGAGCCGGATGGAGCCCGACGGGAGCTCCGGGGTGCTCCGGGCGTCGGCGCAGAGAAAGCGCCCTTTCTCCGCGGCCCGGTTCAGGTTTTGCCGCTGGAAGGGGGCAAGGTTCCGCAGCAGACTGCGGGATTTTTTCAGGATCAGGGCGCGGGTGTCCCGGTATTCCGGGACCTGGCGGCGCAGGCGGTTGATGCGCATCTGGCGTTCGGGGGAGACCGCCTGGTTGGGAGGCAGGGTATATACGGAGAAGAAGCCGGAGGAGTGTCCCGTCAGACGGTTGGTGGCTACCATGCGGATCCAGGAATCCAGGTCATCCTCGCGGCCTTCCCCGGCCCGCGCCTCCAGGTAGCGTTTCAGGGAGACGATCTCCCCTTCCGTGGCCGGATGGTAGAACATGGAGAGGTCCATCTCCGCCCGCAGGCTCCGGTCCAGGGGCAGGTTGTTCAGGCGCTCTTCCAAAAAATCCAGGCGGGGCGGCTTCAGCCGCGGCCGGGTTAGAATGGCGCTTAGGGGGTTGACATCGTTGGAGACGGGGCACCGGCCCAGCAGGGCGGCTTCGATGGCCGTGGTGCCCCGCCCCCCGAAAGGATCGTAAACCGCATCCCCGGCCTCGGTGCAGAGTTCGATGAAGAACCGGGGCAGCTGGGGTTTAAAACAGGCCCGGTAGGAGATTTCGTGGATGGACGACGCCTGCCGCTGGCGGGAAGTCCAGAATTCGTTGATGAAGAAAGGAAGGGCGTATCCGTCGATTTCGACAATTTCCACCCTGGTTTTCCGCCCTTGGGATTCGAACCTCCTCAGATAATCCAACAAGGGGTCACTGACGGAAGATCTGGGCATCTCCGCTCTCCTGAATAGACTATGCTTTACTTTAAGTGCTATTTTTTACGGCTAACATTAGGCTAAACTAAAGGAAAAACAATCTTGGTAACCAGTTCGCTCTCCGGAACTTCCATGGGAGAATTGTAGTAAAACTCGTAAGATACCCCGGTGGGGGTAAGGTTGTTCTCTTGAAGCCATTGGCCCATGGCACGATAAGCCTCTTCCAGCCCGCTGTACGGCCCCCGGTGGATATAGGAAAGCTGTTTCCCTGCGGGGATTTCTCCGGCCTGAATGTCATCTTTACCGGCCAGAGTCTCGGAGAGTAGAAAACCCATTTCTACCTCTAAATTGTTCATATCCATATTAAAGTAAGCGGCATAGGTGGCTTCCGGGGGCGACGCTCCGATTTCCTCCAAGTAGGCGGCAATGGCTCTGAAGGCCTCGCCCAGCTTTTGGGGCAGGTCAGCCACCGGGGTAACGGTTTTCATGTAAAGGGTGGGGCGGGCAGGCTGCTCAGTAACTTCAAAGGACTTTTCCACGTTTGGTTAAACCTCCAATAATTAGTTAACCACCAGGTACTAATGAGGAGGGAAAATGCTTATTTCTTCTGCACCTATCTTACACCGTTCCCGGCCGGAGCACAACACCCCGCAGCCTCTGCTTACATTTTACTCACAGTCATCCCCGTAAGCATTTTACGCGCAGGTTTATCAGGTTTATGTTAAGGCTATCTCTATCTCCTCCAGTACTTTGGCAGAGTCTTCCCGGCCTCGCCGGGACTCCAGGGCGGCCCGGGCGGCAGCCCCGCCGATACGCCCCAGCGCCCAGGCGGCGTAGGCGCGCACCATCTCTTCGGGATCCTCCAGGGCCCGCGCCAAGTGGGGGACGGCGGCATCGTCCCCGCTGTTGCCCAGGGCGATGGCGGCGTTGCGCTGTAAAAATTTTTTATGCCAGATATAGCCGTACAGGAACGGCTGGACCTGGGTCAAATAAAACTGTTCATCCATGTTGAGCAGGTTGGTGAGGGTTATCGTCTTCGCCTTCTCCAGGAGATAGGCATCGGGAGGCAGCTTCTCCTGCAGCTTCTTCCGGTTGCGGGGACAGGCCTCCTGGCAGAGATCGCAGCCGTATATCCAGCTGCCCATCTTCTCCCGGATCTCCCGGGGAATATCCTCGGGGACCAGGGGCCAGTTGCCGGGAGCATAGGTATTAAAGGCGATGCAGCGCCGGGGATTCATCCGGAACGGTTCATAGAGGGCCCCTGTCGGGCAGGCCCGGATGCAGGCGCCGCAATCGTCGGGGCAGCGGGAAATAGCTTCCCTGCTCTCCCCGCCCAGGTCCACGTCCACGGCCATGGTTACGATGGCGGCGAAACTGCCCATGCCGGGAACATAGATAAAGGTATTCCGCCCGAAGGTCCCCAACCCGGCCCGGGCGGCGGCCTGGCGATCCGGCAGGGCCGGCCGGGTGCCCAGGGCGATCCCGCGCTGCTTCAAAAAATCGCGAAACAGCTTCAGCCGGGCCCCGAAAATCCGGTCCTTGGGCAGAAAGAGGCGCGCCAGGTAAGCCCGGCCGATCTTTCCCGTCAGCTCCTGGGGAAAGGATTGCTTGTGATAATCCCAGATCAAGACGATGAGGGACCGGGCGGAAGGCAGAATGCTGCGGGGATCCACGGCCTTGTTCAACTGGAGCAGGCCCCGGCTGATCCAGGCGTAGTCCTCCGCCCGCTCTTCCAGGGCGGCGGCCAGCTGGGGAAAGGGCTCCGCCGAGGCAAAACCCACCCGGTCAAAGCCGATATCCAGGGCATACTCCCTGATCTCTTCCGCCAAGGACACCTTCCATCCCCCCCTTCCGGTGCCTGGCACGTCAACTTTGTCAACTTGATTGAATATTCTGAATTATCGTGTCTGGCCCGGCAATTTTGTCAACTTTGTCAACTTTATTATAGCTTACTCCTGCAGCTGGGGCAGATCCCGGTACAGCTCCAGGGCTTCGGGATTGGCCAGGGCTTCCTTGTTTTTTACTTCCTCCCCGTGAATTACCTTGCGGACGGCGATCTCCACCTTTTTACCGTTGATGGTATAGGGGATGTCCCCGATGGGCAAAATTTTGGCCGGAACGTGCCGGGGAGTGGTATTCTTCCGGATCAGGTCCCGAATTTTCTTTTCCAGTTCCAGGCTCAGCTGATTTTCATCCTTCATCTTCAGGAAGAGGATTACCCGCTGGTCATTTTTCCAGTCCTGGCCTACCACCAGGCTGTCCTCCACTTCCGGCAGGGTCTCCATCAGCCGGTAGATCTCCGCAGTGCCGATCCGCACCCCGCCGGGATTAAGGGTGGCATCGGAGCGGCCGTAAATGATTACGCCCCCCGTATCCGTTATCTCCATGTAATCGCCATGGTGCCAGGCTCCCGGGTAGACCTCGAAGTAAGCGGAGCGGTACTTCTTGTTGTCCGGGTCATTCCAGAAGTAGATGGGCATAGAGGGGAAGGGGGCGGTGCAGACCAGCTCTCCTTTTTGATTCACTACCGAACGGCCCTGTTCGTCAAAGACCTCCACCTTCATCCCCAGGCCCCGGCACTGGATCTCTCCGGGGTAAACGGGGAGGAGAGGGCTGCCCAGGACAAAGCAGGAGACGATATCGGTGCCCCCGGAAATGGAGGAGAGGCAAACGTCCTCCTTGATGTCCCGGTAAACATATTGAAAACTCTCCACCGACAGGGGCGAACCCGTGGAAAGGATTGTCTTCAGGCTTTCCAGCCGGAAGCGCCGGCCCGGCTTCTCTCCGGCCTGCTCCAGGGAGGCCAGGTAGCGGGCGCTGGTCCCGAAGATGCTGATGCCCACCTCCTCGGCCAGCCGGAACAGCTCTCCCGGTTCCGGGTAGAAGGGGGAGCCGTCGTAGAGCACCAGGGTGGAGCCTACCGCCAGGGCACTGACCAGCCAGTTCCACATCATCCAGCCGCAGGTAGTAAAGTAGAAGATGACGTCCTCTCGCTTCAAGTCGGTATGTAGCTTCAACTCTTTCAGGTGCTGCAGCAAGGTGCCTCCCGCCCCGTGGACTATGCACTTGGGCACTCCCGTTGTTCCCGAAGAATAAAGGATATAGACGGGATGGTCAAAGGGGAGCTGCTCAAATTGGATCTCTCCCTTTTCCTCCGCCAGGAAATCCTGGTAATGGACCGCCCGGGGCAGCCCGGCCAGGTCCGGCTTTTCCGTATAGGCAACCAGGATTACCTTTTCGATGGAGGGGATCCGCTCCAGCAGCCCTTTCATTTTCTCCAGGGAATCAAATCTTTTGCCGTTGTAATAGTAGCCGTCGGCGCTGAAGAGCAGGCGCGGCTCGATCTGCCCGAAGCGATCCAGCGCTCCCTGGACCCCGAAGTCCGGCGAGCAGGAAGACCAGATGGCCCCCAGGCTGGTGGCCGCCAGCATGGCCACGATGGTCTCCGGCATGTTGGGCATAAATCCGGCCACCCGATCCCCCGGTTTAATGCCTTCCGCCTTCATGGCCCGGCTTAACCGGAAGACTTCCCGGTACAGCTCCCCGTAGGTCATCTTCCTTAATTCCCGGCCTTCTCCCTTGAAGATTATGGCCGTCCGCTCATCCCTGAACCGGAGCAGGTTCTCGGCAAAATTAAGGCGGGCGCCCTCAAACCAGCGGCAGCCGGGCATCTTTCCCAGGTCATCCACTATCCGGTCATAGGACCGGGAATGGCGAACTTCGCCGTACTCCCAGATCAGCTCCCAAAAATCAGGAATCTGCTCTATGGACCAGCGGTAAAGTTCGTGATAATCGGCGACCTTCACTCCCTTGCGCCGGGCAACCAGTTCCATGAACGCGGTGAGATTGGCCTCCTGGCGGCGTTTTTCCCCGGGGACCCATAAAGGTTTTTTCATGCTGTCACTCTCCTTTGGAGTTTAGAAAATATTTATTTTTCAAAATTTTATTAACTAAAGTATAACAAAATTCAAGGGCGGCTACAATTTTGTTTACCGCCCATAATTAAGCAAAATTACCAGTTTGTCCCGGCTATCTGACCTGCCGCTTCCACCTGGAAGCTGTTTCGCCGTTTTCAGGCGGTGCCGGCGGGTCGACGGCAGCCTGATCCCGCTTTATCGCCGCTTTACCCCGAAGCAGCTTTGCCGCTTTTGCCCTTTTCAGAGCAAAAAAAACGGCGGGCACTATGCCCACCGCAGCCGCCGGCCACACCCGCAGAGGGGAGCTTTTCCTCCTCCCAAAAAGTTGACGAAGTTGCCGGGTCTGGCGCTATATTTAGAATTTTCCGCCAAGTTGACAAAGTTGACGTGCCAGGCACCGCTATTCGAAGGGGAAGCGGTAGTTTAGGCCCAGCTCGTCCCGCATGGCCATCATCTCCCGCTGGACGGAGGCCCCCACGGGGACGCCTTTTTCCCGCCGCTCCAGTTGGGCCAGGTACTCCTTCTCCCCGGGGGTATAGATGCGCTGCTTGCCCGGGGCCTTTTGGGAGTTCCGGAGAGCGCGCAGCAGCTCCCCCGTTCTCCGGCGAAAGTCTTCCGGGTCGGTAAAGGCGGAGATATCGATGGCCATAAAGAAGTGCCCCAGGCGGTAAGGTTCTTTTTGGCCCTTCCCCTTCTCCGGGAGGTTTTTTTGAAGGCCTTTCAGGAAAACGCCCCCCTGGAGGGCGGTGGAGAGTATCTCCACCACGGCGGCATAGCCGTAGCCCTTGTAGCCGGCGCCCTCCTCTCCCTTGCCGCCCAAGGGGGCCAGGGCCGCTCTTCCCCTCTCCAGGTCTTCCAAGGCCCGAAGGGGGTCGGTAACGTCGTTCCCCTGATTATCCATAACCCATCCTGCCGGCAGCGCCTTTCTCTCCCGGGCGTAGAGCTCGATTTTTCCCCGCTGGGTAACGGAGGTGGCGCCATCGAGGATAAAGGGGAACTCCTCGTCGGTAGGGAGGCCAAAGGCCAGGGGATTGGTCCCCAGCATGTTCTCCACCCCGAAGGTGGGCGCTATGGAGGGGCGGGCGTTGGTGCCGGTTATCCCGATCATCCCCGCTTTCGCCGCCATGGCCACATAGTAGCCGGCAATCCCGTAATGGGAGGAGTTGCGCACGGCCACCATTCCCATCCCGCAGCGCCTGGCCTTGGCCATGGCCAGCTCCATGGATTTCGCGGCGATAACCTGCCCCATGCCCAGATGGCCGTCCACCACCGCCGTAGTCGGCCCTTCCCGGATAATCTCAAAATTGGTCACCGGAAACTGGATGCCGGCCTTGATGCGGTCGTAGTAAAAGCTTTTTAGCCGGGCAATGCCGTGGGATTCAATGCCCAGCTCATCCGCCGCAACCACCACGTCGGCACAGATTTTAGCCTCCTCCTGGGGAACGCCGAGCCCCAAAAAGACGTCCACCACAAAACGGGTCAGCAGCGCCAAATCCAGCCAGGCCACCTTCTCTTCCATCTAGGGATGCACTTCCTTTCCCGCCGATGAACCGGCAATATTTCGGCACCCTATAGGGTGCCCGTTCTCCCGGTCCCAATTCCAACCTCCGCCGATGAGCGGCCATTTTTCCGCAGCCTAACGGGTTCTTCCGGTCCAGATTCAACCTCCCCGCCCATGAGCGGGCGAGGGCAGGCAATATTTTCGGCACCGGGCCGGCAAATCCCCTGCTTCAGTTTTGCTATTTTTTCTGTTATCATAGGTGAAGGGAAGAGCCGAAGGATAGACAGCGTACATAATTGAATTGCACAAGCATGTACCAGTTAAAGACGCCCTGTTTTCGGGAATAAGGTCCAACAATGTCTAAAGAAATAATGCCTAAGGGGAGAAAACTTTGCCGAAGAGAACAGATCTGAAAAAAATTCTGCTTATCGGTTCCGGCCCCATTATTATTGGCCAGGCGGTGGAATTTGACTACTCGGGCTCCCAGGCCTGCAAAGCGCTCAAGGAAGAGGGCTACCAGGTGGTCCTGGTAAACTCCAACCCGGCCACCATCATGACCGACCCGGAAATGGCTGACCGGACCTACATCGAGCCCCTCACCCTGGAGGTATTGAAAAAGATTGTTGCCGCCGAGCGGCCCGATGCCATCCTCCCCACCCTGGGAGGGCAAACGGCCCTTAACCTGACCACCTTCCTGCACCGGGAAGGCGTTCTTCAGGAATACGGCGTAGAGGTCCTGGGCGCCTCCCCCGAGGCCATCGCCCGGGCCGAGGACCGCGACCTGTTCCGCCAATCGATGACGGAGATCGGCATCGCCTACCCCCAGAGCGGGGTTGCCCACAGCGTGGAGGAAGCCATGGACATCGCCCGCCAGCTGGGCTTTCCCTTGATTTTGCGGCCTGCTTTTACCCTGGGCGGAACCGGCGGGGGCGTTGTCTACAACCTGGAAGAACTGAAGGAGCAGGCCCTGGCCGCTATCGAAGCCAGCCCCGTGGGCCAGGTCCTGGTGGAGGAATCGGTCCTGGGCTGGAAGGAGATCGAATTCGAAGTCATCCGCGACCACAAGGACAATGTCATCATCGTCACCTCCATGGAAAACATCGATCCCATGGGCGTCCACACCGGAGACAGCATGGTGGTGGCGCCGGCCCAAACCCTCTCCGCTCCCGAACTGCAGCAGTTGAAGGAGATGTGCCACCGCATCATCAGGAAGATCGGGGTCACGGGAGGGGTTAACGTCCAGTTCGCCGTAAACCCGGAGAGCTTCCAGGTGCGCATTATCGAAGTGAACCCCCGGCTCTCCCGCAGCTCCGCCCTGGCCTCCAAGGCCACCGGCTACCCCATTGCCCGGGTAGCCACCAAGCTGGCCGTGGGCTACACCCTGGATGAAGTTACCAACCAGATCACCGGCGGAACCAGCTGTTTTTATGAACCGGCCCTGGACTACTGCGTCTTCAAGATCTCCCGCTTCACCTTCGAGAAATTTCCCGATGCCGATCCCACGCTGACCACATCGATGAAAGCCGTGGGCGAGGCCATGTCCATCGGCCGCAATTTTAAGGAAGCCCTGCAGAAAGCTTTGCGCTCCCTGGAAACGGGCCGGGGAGGGTTCGGAGCCGACGGCAAGGATCCCGATCTCGCTTCCCTTTCCCGCGAGCTAATCGAGGAAAAGCTGCGCTTCCCCAACGACCAGCGCATCTTCTATATCCGCTACGCCTTGCAAAAAGGCTTTACCGTGGAGGAGATCAACCGGTATACCCGGATCGACCCCTGGTTCCTTTACCAGATGCAGGAGATCCTGGAGCTGGAAGAAAAGCTGACCCTTTACCGGGGCAGCCTGGAGAAGCTGCCCCCGGTGCTGTTTCGGCAAGCCAAGGAAGCCGGCTTCTCCGACCACCAGCTGGCCTGCATCCTGGGCAGCGATGAGTTGACCGTCCGGCGGCGGCGCCAGGAGCTGCAGATCTACCCCTCCTACAAGCTGGTGGACACCTGCGCCGGCGAATTTTTTGCCGCCAGGCCCTACTTCTACTCCACCTACCAGCCCAGCCTGGACGAAAGCCGGGTTAGCAATAAAAAGAAGGTTATTATCCTGGGCGGCGGTCCCAACCGGATCGGCCAGGGGATCGAATTTGACTACTGCTGTGTACATGCCTCCTACTTCCTGAAGGAGCTGGGATACGAAAGCGTCATCATCAACAGCAACCCGGAAAC
>LFRQ01000030.1 GCA_001512835.1 Clostridia bacterium DTU022 | reverse complement strand
TGAAATTCAACGGCTTTTTCCCACGCTGATTTTTCCATGCACATTTGCCCGACCTCCTTAGGTTTCAATAAGCGATGGGCTCGCGGCTTCCAAGAACCCGCTACCTCCAAGAACTGTTTTCGGCGCATGTAACACTCATTTAACTATTCGTGCTACCAAGGAGCCAAATTAAAAAGCACAAGGCGAGCCTTAACCTGGTTTTCCATGCGTGCTACCAATTATAAAAAACGTAACACCCATAACTTCTACACATAAACATATTATTCCTGCCATAAAAAAATATTTTTTATTTTTGGCAGTTTAAAAATTCTGTTTGACAAAAGAGAGAACAAGGTATAAAATGTATTTTGAAAATCAAACAATATAACATTCCAACCATTTGAATTTGAGGAGGTTTTGTCTTGAGCCTTATTGAGGAGTTGACGGATGAGCTTCTGCTGTTTTACAACAGCTTTGCTTCCTGGGAAAGTTCGGTCATCCGTTCCAGCGACTTGAGTGTTTCCGAGACCCATGCCATTGAAGCCCTGGGGCAGCACGGAACGATGAACATGAAGTCCCTGGCCAGCCGGCTGGGGGTGACCACCGGCACAGTCACGGTAACCGTGGATCGCTTGGAGTCCAGGAATTACGCCAAGCGGACCTCCACGAAGAAAGACCGGCGGGTCAACCTCATCAGCCTGACGGAGAAGGGACAGCAGGTTTTTGAAGAGCATCATCGTTTTCACCTGAGCCTGACGGAACAGATGGCCGCTTGCCTTAGCGAGGAAGAAGTCAAACAGCTGCTGGAGATTATTAAAAAAATAAACCGGGAAATTTTCTAAGCCATTTTCGGGAGAGGAGCAAAGTAAATTGATTGGCCGATACAGGGAACACAGCCCGTACAGAGAACTGCTGCAGGCGAGAGAGTTTTACGCGGTCGCATTGGGGATCTGTTTTATTGCTCTAAGCCTCGTTTTTGAAAAAAAGGGCTTTGATTTTTGGCCCGATCTATTCGCCCTGGGCGCCCTGGCCGTTCTGGGAGGACCCATCATCCTGGAGGCGGCAAAAGGCCTCCTGCAGAAGGAAATGAATGTTGATGAACTGGTTAGCCTGGCTATTATCGCCTCGGTAATAATCGGGGAATACCTCTCCGCGGCGGTGGTCGCCCTGATCATGGTCCTGGGTTCCCTCCTGGAGGAGTTTACCGCCCAAAGGGCCCGTTCCGCCATTGACTCCCTGATTCGGCTGGCACCCGACAAGGCCGTAGTCCTGCGCGGGGAAGAAGAGGTGCCAGTTCCCGTCGAGGAATTGCAATTGATGGACAGGCTTGTTATCCGCACGGGGGAAAAAGTCCCCGTTGACGGCAGGGTGGTCAAGGGAGAGGCCTTGCTGGACCAGGCTTCCTTAACCGGCGAATCCGATCCCGTGGCGAAAACGGTGGGGGACGAGGTCTATGCCGGAACGGTAGTCTACTCCGGGATGCTGGAAGTGGAAGCCGGCAAGGTAGGAGAAGACACTGCCCTGGGGAGATTGATTCAGCTGGTGCAGGAAGCGGAGAGGCAGAAAGCTCCTTTCCTAAGGATTGCCGACCGCTACGCGCGCTATTTTACCCCCGCCATCATTGCCCTGGCATTGATTGTATTTCTGGTGACCAGGGACGTTTACCGGGCCATCACGGTTTTAATTGCCGGCTGCCCCTGCGCTTTTATCCTGGCTTCGCCTACCGCCGTGGTCTCAGCCCTGGGGAACGCTTCCAAAAACGGCATCCTGGTGAAAGGCGGGGGCATCCTGGAGGAGGCCTCGCGCATCAATGCGGTCCTCTTTGACAAAACGGGAACCCTCACCAGCGGCAAGCCCGTGGTCTCCGCCATCGAACCCATTGGCGGCGCATCGCCGGATTCCGTTCTTTCGGCGGCCGCCGCCGTAGAGAAATATTCCACCCATCCCTTGGCCCGGGCTATTCTTGAAGCGGCGGACCGGAAAAAATTGCTCGTCCCCGAGCCCGCCAATTACAAAAACCTTCCCGGCAAGGGGGTGGAGGCCCTGGTCCAGGGCAAAAGATACACCGTGGGCAAGATCGAAGACGGCGCCCTGCTCCAATTGTCCGGGGACCAAAGGCGGGATCTTGGCCGGGCCGGAGCCGAGTCCAACCATAAGGCGGTGGCGGTTTGGGAGGAAGAGGTCCCCATCGGCATAATCTATTTTGAAGAGGAGATAAGGTGCGGCAACAATGGGCTGGTTAAAGAGCTGCACGATGCCGGCATATCCAAAGTTCAGATGATTACCGGGGACGACGGGAAGATTGCCGCCCAGGTGGCCCAAAAAGTCGGCATCGAAGAATACTTTTATGGAGTATTGCCCGAAGAGAAGCTGCAGCAAGTAAAAAAGCTGCAGCAGGAGAATTATAAAGTGGCCATGGTGGGGGACGGAGTAAACGATGCCCCCTCTCTCGCTGCCGCCGATATCGGCATTGCCATGGGGGCCATGGGAACGGACGCGGCCATCGAAGCGGCCGATGTCGCCCTGATGGGGGATGATATCGCCAAGGTGCCCTATTTCTTTAAACTGGGCAAGGCGACGGTCAGGACCATAAAGTTTAACATTCTTTTTGCCATGGTTTTCAACGTCCTGGCCTTGGCCGCCTCCGGCGCCGGCCTGTTGAATCCCATTACCGGCGCCCTGGCGCACAACATCGGCTCCGTAATCGTGATCCTCAACTCGGCCAGGCTTATACACAATTCGGCCATTAAAAGGCTGGTGCCAGGCACGTCAACTTTGTCAACTTTGTTGATAGGTTAGAAATATAAAAAACAAGGCACCCGGCGATGCAATTCGCGTAGAGTGCCTTGTTCGTTTTTAACCGCCATCCTCGCTCTGCTGACGTGTTGCCTCAGACCCCGTTCCGTTTCTTGAAAAGCCGGCGCCGTCTGTTTCTTGACAACTTGTTGCATTAGCAACATGATATAATTGTTTTGTCAAAGTTGCTCTGATCATAGCAAGAAAGGTCGTGTCGTCTTGGTTTTAGCTCTGGTCATGTTCCTGACAACATATGTTCTACTGCTTCTGCTGCCTAAGTACAGAGCGCATATCGCATTGGCTTCCGCGGCGCTGTTTGTTATACTCGGTATTCTTCCTGTAAACAAGGTTTTCTTTTCGATAAACTGGAACGTTATTATGATGATTGCCGGTACCATGGGCATTGTCTCACTGTTTATTGAGTCGAAAATGCCGTCGCTTCTTGCGGATATGCTCATCGCGAGAATGCCCAACGTCAAATGGGCAATTATTTCATTGGCCTTTTTTGCAGGGATTATTTCCGCTTTTATAGACAATGTGGCAACGGTTCTCATGGTTGCCCCTGTTGCGCTTACCATCTCCAAGAAACTGGGAACCTCTCCAGTGCCAAGCATTATCGCCATCGCCATATCTTCCAATCTCCAGGGCGCGGCCACCCTGGTGGGGGATACTACTTCCATCCTGCTGAGTGGACATGCCAATCTGGACTTTCTCGATTTCTTCATCTATAGGGGGAAGCCGGGCATGTTCTGGATCGTCCAGTTTGGGGCTCTTGCCTCAATGTTAGTTCTACTATGGGTGTTCCGCAAAGAGAAACAAAGCATTGAAGTCAAGGACAGAATAGTTGTTGAAGATTATTTTCCGTCCCTACTTCTTCTCGGGACTATCATATTGCTGATTCTTGCCTCCTTCATTCCTGAAGAGAATAAACCTGCAATTACTAACGGCCTCATCTGTGTCGGACTTTTGGTCATTGGGTTGATTCGTGAGATTATCCGTTCCCGCAACTTAATCTCCCTGAAAAGGACGCTGGGGGAAATAGACTATTTTACGCTATTATTGCTCATGGGGCTCTTTATCGTAATTGGCGGCATTACGGAAGCAGGTGTTGTTGACGAGATCAGCCAACTTTTTGTTAAAGTAAGCGGGAATAGCGTGTTTTTAATGTATACCCTTCTGGTTTGGGCTTCAGTGCTTTTCTCCGCGTTTATAGACAACATTCCTTATGTTGCCACCATGCTGCCCGTTACGAGCGGAATTGCAAGCCTCATGGGGGTAGATCCTACAGTCCTTTACTTCGGCCTTCTTGCCGGGGCGACCCTGGGAGGCAATATCACGCCTATCGGAGCCTCCGCAAATATCACCGGCCTTGGCATTTTGAAGAAGGAAGGGTATGAAGTGGGGGTGAAGGAGTTTATGAAAATAAGTGTACCCTTTACCCTGGCTGCGGTTACCACCGGATACATCCTGGTCTGGTTAATTTGGGCGTAAAATTGCGGCCGTTTAATTCCCCGTCCAGGAAAAGTCTAGGTTCCAGCGTTGCCAGAGCCCGTACAATCCGACCCCCCACGGTGTGGGGGGGCAGCTGGTGTTGGAGACTCCGTACATGAGAATCCGACACGTTGTGTCGGATTATCTGGTGTCGGAGAGGGGACTTGAACCCCTACGGTTTTCACCACACGCCCCTCAAACGTGCGCGTCTGCCTGTTCCGCCACTCCGACATGAAAGTTGTGACAACCAAATTATAAGATTTATAAATCAGGCTGTCAAGGCAGGGCACCCGCCAACATTTTGCTAACCGCCAACGGCGCGCAGGCTAACATTTTACTCCCAGCTACCCGCCGGCATTTTGCTCTCGGAGGAAGTGGGTGGGTTTATGCACAGCGCTGTTTCCCCGACTGAACCTGACTCCAAATTGACACCCGAAGAGCTATGTTATAAAATTAAGGCAATACAGAAAATTCTATATGCTTGGAAGGTGAGCGATGAGCAGCCATTATGAACAGCTGGTGGAGCGATTGGGGTTTGGGGGGTCCAAAAGGCTTTTAGCTCTCCTGGAATACTTGCTCTCTCCGGACCAGGCAGCTATATGTGCTGCCCTGCCGGCCTCAGTAGAAGAGGTGGCGGAGAAAACCGGTCTGGATGTGGAGACGGTTCGGACCAACCTGGATGAGCTTTTCGTCAAGGGGGTGGTTTTTCCGAGAGGCAGTTTCGTGGAGAGAAGCTATTACCGCTTTGCCCGGGATATCATTCAGCTGCACGATGCCACCCAGGCTTCTCAAAAACTGGACCAGGTCAAGGACCGCCGCCTTTTCCAGCTCTGGGAGGACTTTTGCGCCCACGAGATGTATCCTTTTTTGGCCGGTCTCAGCAAGAACCTTCCCCGGGCCATGGCCCGGGTGGTCCCCGCCTATCAAGCCGTCAAGGACTTTCCCGACCTGCAGCCCTGGGAAAACTTCCATGAGATTCTCAAGGCTCAGGAGAAGATTGCGGTGGTGCCCTGTTCCTGCCGTTCCCGGAGCAGTGCTGTCGGCGAAGGATGCGCTTATACCGATGAGCCGTCGAAGTGGAAGTGCCTGCAGTTCGGCCGGGGGGCAGATTATGTGATCGCCAGGGGTTCCGGGAAACCGCTGACCCTGGAGGAGGCCCTGGAGCTGTCCGACCAAATCGAGGAGGTGGGGCTGGTCCATATCGGCGGGTACGACCGGAGCATGTTTTTTAATACCTCGTGCCAGTGCTGCCATGACTGCTGCGAACTCTTTGTCTCCATGAACAGGCACGATGGTGATCTGGAGAAGCTTTACGCCAAAAGCCGCTACGCCGCCTATGTCTCCACCGACGACTGCAGCGGCTGCCAGAATTGCCTGGAGCGCTGCCATTTCGACGCCATCGACCTGGTCCGCACCGGCAAGAAGTATAAGGCGGCGGTTAACGAAGAGAAGTGCTGGGGCTGCGGGCTTTGCGTCCTGACCTGCGAGCCCGGGGCCATCAGGCTGAAAGCGGTACGCCCTCCGGAATATATTCCCGAAGCGGCGGGATAATGCAGGGCAATTCGGAGCCGGTTTCGTAAAAAGCAAAAGATTGGCAAGGGAGGCATGGGGGGCATGGCCAGTATCAAAGGAAAGCAAAAAATGGGGCAGTATGCCGGGGCGGCCGCCGGGACCGCCCCGGCCGGCATTTAAAACCAGAAGGTGAGCCAGTATTTTTCGAAGGCCAGCTTGGCCCAATAGGCGAGGCGGGTGGGCCGGAGCTGAATTATTAAAGGCTGCGGTTCCTTGTAGTAGTGAATCGTAGAATAGCGGGCTCGACCGAACCCGGTGAGCATGATTCAGAGACCTTTCCCGGTAAAGCGGTGGTGCGGCTTTTTCCCGGAGAGCAGCAGGGCGATGTTCCGGGCCGCCACTTCCGCCTGGTAGTGGGCGAAGATTCCCGACTTAGGGGCCCAGGTCTGCATCACCGGGAGCCGGATCGCCGTGGCGTCGCCCACGCCGAAGATGTTCTCCACCCTGGTAGCCAGGGTATGGGGGTCCACTTCGATCCAGCCGCCCTCCCCCGTTAATCCTGAGCTCTCCAGGGCCGAGGGGCCCCGGTGGGGCGGGACCCCGATGAAAAGATCTCCTTCCACTTCCCCCTGGTCCAGCTTCAACCGGCCGTTTTCCAGGGAAAGAACCTTGGCTTCCGTGGTCAGTTTAATATACCGCCGGGCCAGATCCCGGCGCAGGCGGGCGCCTACCAGGGGCCCCGCCAGGGGCTCGGGAGATCTCTCCGGCGTAATCAGGGAGAGCTCGGTGCGATGACGGAGGCCCTTCTTGCGAAGGTATTCATCCAGGAGAAAAGCAATCTCGTACGCCGCCGAGGGGCAGACGAAGGGAATGCTGGAGATGAAGATGACAATCCGGCCGCCGCTGAATTGCTGCAGCCGCCGGCTAAGCCGGGAGGCCCCCGAGAGGCTATAAACGTTGTAAGCCCCCTCCTGAAAGCCGGGGAGGTTCTCCGGGCGGTGCTCCGCCCCCAGGGAGATGATCAGGTAGTCGTAGTCGATGGTCCCCCGGTCGGTTTCCACCTGGGACCGGGCCGGGTTTACGCTCCTTACCTCCGCCTGCCAAAAGTCGATCCCTTTTCTGCCCAAGCGGCTCAACTTCCTGGTCAACTGTTGGGGCCGGCGCTGGTTGACCAGGAGAAAAGGGATGGGGGAGTAGAACTCATGGTTTTCCTTGCGGTCCACCAGGACCACCCGGTGTTCCCGGCCCAGGGTTTTGCGCAGCACGTTGGCGGCCACCACTCCGCCCGTGCCACCGCCCAGGATCAGCACCGTCTTCCCCAAAAAATCACCCCTGACAAGCTGCTTTACTCATAGCATCTGCAGGGGTTGAAAATAAATGCAAATGCAAGGCAAATATTTATCTTTCCCGCTTAGAGCTGCCGAACCAGGTCGAAGCCCTCCCGGATGGCCTCGGTAAATTTCCGGGGGCTATGGGCGTCGCCGATGATATGCAGTTCGGGGACTTTCCCCCCTAGCTCCTCCGCCAGGTCCCGGACGGGGACGGCGCCCACGGCCAGGACCACCGTGTCGGCGGGCAGCACCATGGTATTCCCTTCTTTTTCCACGTGCACTCCCTGGGCGTCCACCTGGAGCACCCGGGCTTGCGTCATTACGTTTACCCCGAGGCGCTGGAGATGTTTCATGATCACCCAGCGGGTGCTGATGCCGATATCCCGGCCGATCTTCGCCTCCATCTCCACCAGGGTGACCTCCTTGGTGCCGCGGTTGACCAGCTCCCGGATGGTTTCAAAGCTTTCCGCCTCGTTTTCAATCAGGAATTTGACCACTTCCGCCTTCAAGGTGCCCGTCTCGGCCAGGGCCACGGCGGTTTCGCAGCCCACGGCGCCTCCCCCGATGACCACGATCCTGCTCCCGGTGGGGGCTCCGGCCAGGGCTTCCCGGGCGGTGATCACCTGGAGGCCGGGCTGGATGGGGAAGGGAGCGGGGGCGGGGCGGGAACCGGTGGCCAGGACCACCACGTCGGGATTGAAGGCGGCCACCTTCTCCGCGGTGGCCTCCTGGCCCAGGACCACTTCCACCCCTTCTTCGGCCAGGCTATGGGTATAATAGTCCACCAGGTTGATAAATTCCCGCTTCCCCGGGGGGACGGTGGCGTAGTGCAGCTGCCCCCCCAGGCGGGAATCCTTCTCCCAGAGGGTTACCCGGTGGCCCCGGGAGGCGGCCGCGCGGGCGGCCTCCATGCCGGCGGGGCCTCCCCCGATGACCAAAACTTTCCGAGGACTGGCCGCCGGCTTAATTTCGATCTCGTGCTCCCGCCCGGCCATAGGGTTGATGGCGCAGAACACCTCCTGCAGGGAGAAGACCATATCCATGCATCCCTGGTTGCAGGCGATACAGCGCCTGATGGCGGCCTGGCGCCCTTCCTTGACTTTGTTGGGGAATTCGGGATCGGCCAGCAGCTGGCGGCCCAGGTTGACCAAGTCCGCCTGGCCGCTTCTAAGGATCTCTTCCGCCACCCGGGCATCGTTAATCCGGTTGCTGGCGATCACGGGAACGCTTACGGCGGACTTGATCCCGTAGGCCAGGTAGGAGAAGCCTCCCCGGGGGAGTTCCCCGGTGATCTGGGGCACCCGGCTCTCATGCCAGCCCCCGGTGACGTTAAAGCAGTCGACCCCGGCCTTCTCCAGTTCCCGGGCGAAGAGGGCCGCCTCCCGGTTGGTGTTGCTGCCCGGGACAAAGTCGTTGCCGGAGAGGCGGACGATAATGGGGAAGTCGGGGCCCACTCTTTCTCTTACCTTCCTGACCACTTCCACGCCGAAGCGGCAGCGGTTTTCCCAGGAGCCGCCGTACTGGTCCGTGCGCAGGTTGGTCAGGGGGGAGAGGAACTGGCAGATCAGGTAGCCGGCGCTGGCGATAATCTCCACGGCGTCAAAGCCGGCCTCCCGGGCCCGGCGGGCGGCGGCGGCGAAGCTCTCCTGGACCATCTGGATATCCTCCAGGGTCATCTCTCGGGGCTCCTCCCGGGTAAGGCGGGAGGCCACGGGGGAGGGGGCCAGAGCCGGCTTTCCGGTGAGCATGGAGAAGGTGTAGCGGCCGGCCTGGTAGAGCTGGGCGCAGATCCTGGCCCCGGCGTTCTTTACCGCCGCCGTCAGCTTCTGCAAGCCCTCCAGGTAGCGGTCGTCGTGCAGGCCGATCATGTTGGGCCCCAGGCCGACGGTGTCGATGGAGCAGCCGCCCACGGTAATCATGGCGGCGCCGCCCCGGGCCCTGGTTTCGTAGTAGCGGATCAGCTTCTCGTTGACGTAGCCCTCCGGGGTGTAGGCGTGGTGAAGGGCCGGCATGCAGATCCGGTTTTTCAGCTGGAGCCGGCCGATCTGAATGGGCTCAAAAAGCAGCATATCTTCATGTTCTCCTTTCCCATGGACAAAGAAGTTTTGGCAACATTTAGACTTATTCTCCGCGCCGGAGCCGATTGCCTGCCCGTCATAATATTTTTTCAAGACAGCAATATTAATCTAGTAAAATATAGTTAACTATGCTAAATATTTAGTCAAATGTGTGGTAAAATAAGGGAGATCACCTGTGGATGAAAAAGGAGGCCCTTATGAGCAGCAATCCTCTTCATCTTCTAATGAATCCCAAATCCATCGCCGTGGCAGGAGCCAGCAACAACCCCATGAAAATGGGGACCTTGCAGGCTCTGAGCATCATCAAGGACGGTTACCAGGGGAAATTCTATCCCCTTCACCCCCGGGAGCGGGAGGTCCTGGGGCACCGGGCCTACGCCTCGGTGTTTGACCTGCCCGAGGCGCCGGACCTGGCCCTCTTTATTGTCCCGGCCCGGCAGGTAGTGCCCCTCCTGGAGGACTTTGGGAAGATCGGCACCCGGCGGGCGGTGATTATCAGCGCCGGCTTCCGGGAGACGGGTCCGGAGGGCCGCCAGCTGGAAGAAGAGTTGAAGGAGACGGCCAGGCGCTACGGAATTCGCTTCCTGGGTCCCAACTGCATGGGAATGCTCAACACCCGGATCTCCCTGAACGTAACCGTTATGGCCTACCGGGTCCCCCCCGGGAAGCTGGGGATCGCCTCCCAGAGCGGAACCTATATCACCCAGACCCTGCCTTATCTGCGCGAGCGGGGCATCCGCCTGAGCAAGGCCATCAGCGTCGGCAACGAAGCCGATATCGATATCGTCGACGCCCTGGAGTACCTGGGGGAGGACGAGGATACCAGGGCCATCTCTCTCTACATAGAAGGGATCAAGGATCCCCGCCGCTTTATCGAGAGCGCCCGCAGGATTACGCCCCACAAGCCGGTCCTGGCCCAGTACGTGGGGGGAACGGAGGCGGGAGCCCGGGCCGGCCGGAGCCATACCGGGGCCATGGCCGGTCCCGATTACCTGTACGAAGGGCTCTTCAAGCAGGCGGGGGTCATCCGGGTCTCCTCGGTGGAGGAACTCTATGCTTTTGGATGGGCCCTGGCTACCCAGCCCCCCCTGCGGGGCCGGCGCATCGCCGTGATCACCAATTCCGGCGGCCCCGGGACCGCCATGTCCCATACCCTGGATGCCGGCGGGCTGGAGGTGCCCCCCTTTTCCCCGGGGCTCCAGGAGCAGATCCGGGCCCATATACCGCCCCATGCCGCCAGCTCCAACCCCGTGGACCTGACCTTCCACATGGAGACGGAGATATTGAGCGAAACCATTCCGGAGCTGATTATGAAGAGCGGGGAGGTGGACGGAGTGGTGCTGCACGGGGCCATGGGGCACGGCTTTATGCGGGCCGTTTTCCCCCATATTCAGGAGATGATGGGGGGGATGGAGCTGGAGCAGTTCCTGGAAAGCATCCAGCAGCCGGATCTGGCCCGCTCCGTGGAGCTGCCCCGCCGGTACAACCTGCCCCTGATCGTTTCCTCCTTCCTCGGCCGGAGCGACAACTATAACCTGGCCTACCAGGAGCACGATATTCCCGTCCTGGACAGCCCGGAAAAGGCGGCCCGGGCCATGGTGGCCCTCCTGAGGCACAAGGAGATCCGGGAGCGGGAAAGGGACGACCTGCCGCCCCTGCCGGCGGTCTCTCCCCGGGCTGCTGAGCTCATCAACCGCTTCCTGGAGCAGGGACGGTTGACCCTGGACGAGTACAGCTCCAAGCAGGTTCTTGCCGCGTACGGCATCCCGGTGCCCCGGGAGCAGCTGGCGGAGACGGAGGCGGAGGCGGTGGAGGCGGCGAAAGCCATCGGCTTCCCGGTGGTTTTAAAGGGCTGCTCCCCGGAGATAATCCACAAGACGGAGCGGAACCTGGTGCATTTGGGCCTGCAGGATTCCGCGGCAGTAAGCGCGGCTTTCCACCGGATCCAGGAAGCGGCGGGGAGCCCCATCCCCGTCCTGGTAGCGGAAACCGTCTCCGGGCGGCGGGAACTCATGGCCGGCGCCCTGCGCCACCCCGGCTTCGGTCCCTGCGTCCTGCTGGGGCTGGGGGGGATCTTTACCGAGGCGCTCCGGGACAACACTTTCCGGCTGGCTCCTTTAAGGTTCTCCGAAGCCCTGGAGATGTGCCGGGATCTGCGCGGTCGAGGGATCCTGGAGGCGGTCCGGGGGATGCCCCGGGTGGACACAGGACGCCTGGCGGTTATCCTGCAGATCCTGGGCCAGGTCATGCTGCTGCACCCCCAGATCGCAGAGATCGACTTGAACCCCATCCTGATCAGCGGCTCCCGCCCCGTAGCCGTGGACGCCCTCCTGGTCCTGGAGAGCCGGGGGAGGGAGGAGGAGAAAGGCGGTTAAGGGAAGGAATATAAAAGGCAATATTCCATATTATTATACTGATGCAGAAAAAAGGGCGGACTGGCGACCGCCCTGACAGTATATTGGCAATTGACTAAATTATATCGTAAATTGTATGATCAATTTTGAAATTAGGACCTGCTCCGGCAGGAGAAAGGAGTAAGGCTAATCCATGTCCGAGATCCGTTTTGATGGCAGGGTGGCGGTCATAACGGGAGCGGGAGGAGGCTTGGGACGGGCTTACGCCCTGCTGCTGGCTTCCCGGGGGGCCAAGGTGGTGGTCAACGACCTGGGGGGCACCTTTGACGGCGTCGGCTCCGATACTGCGGCGGCCCAGAAGGTGGTGGACGAAATCAAGGCCCTGGGAGGCGAGGCCGTCGCCAACTTTGACAGCGTCTCCCAGTGGGAGAGCGCCGTAAAAATCATCCAGACGGCCGTTGATCATTACGGCAAGATCGATATTTTAATCAACAATGCCGGGATTCTCCGGGACAAGAGCCTGATGAAGATGGAGATCGAGGATTACCTGAAGGTGATGGCGGTACACCTCAACGGGACCTTTTTCTGCACCAAGGCGGCTTTTGCCGAAATGCGCAAGCAGAACTACGGCCGCATCGTCTCCACCGCCTCGGCCGCCGGGGTGTACGGCAACTTTGGCCAGACCAATTACGGGGCGGCCAAGATGGGGATTGTCGGCTTGATGAACTGCGTCAAGCAGGAAGGGGCCCGCTACGGCATCCTGGCCAATACCATCGTCCCCACGGCGGGAACCAGGCTTACCGCCACCGTGATGCCTCCCGATGTGGTGGAGAAGGTCAAGCCCGAGTACGTGGCCCCTCTGGTGGCCTGGCTCTGCTCGGAGCAGTGCGACGTCAGCGGCAACATCTTTACCGCCGGGGGCGGCTACTTCAGCCGGGCCGCCGTGGTGGAAGGGCCGGGGGTCTTCTTTGATCCCAGCCGGGAGATCACCGTGGAGATGGTAGTGGAGAAGCTGGACCAGATCAAGAGCCTGGAAGGCGGCCGAGAGTTCGGCAGCGCTCTGGAGCAGACCGGCTACGCCCTCTCCAAGCTGGTCTCCATCTAATCAAGGGAGGAGGACCGGATAAAATGCCGATCGATTTGAAAGTTGTGGGGCGGGAGCTACCCCCGCTGGACTATACTTATACCGCCAGGGAGGTAATGCTTTACGCCCTGGGGGTGGGCGCCGGCAGCGACCCCGAGGATCTGAAGTTTGTCTACGAGAACGGGCTGGAGGTCCTGCCTACCTTCGGCGTCATCCCTCCTTTTCCCGCCCTCATGGGGATCGTGGGCATGGAGGGCTTGGATTTCAGCCTGGCCGCTCTGCTGCACGGGGAGCAGTACCTGGAGGTGCGCAAGCACCCCATACCCGTGGAGGGGAAGCTGACCTCGAAACCCCGGATCGCCAACATCTACGACAAGGGGAAAGGGGCCCTCATCGAGCTGGAAGTGGACACCGTGGACGAGAAGGGCGAGGTGCTCTTTTTTAACCGCTTCGGGGTCTTTATTCGCGGCGAGGGGGGATTTGGCGGGGAAAAAGGGCCCGAGCCCGGCAACGAGCCTCCCCAGCGCGCTCCCGACCGGGTGGTGGAGATGAAGACCCTGCCTCAGCAGGCCTTGATTTACCGGCTGTCGGGGGACTACAACCCCCTGCACGCCGACCCGGCCTTTGCCGCCATGGCCCGCTTTGAGAAGCCCATTTTGCACGGCCTCTGCACCTTCGGCTTCGCCGCCCGGGCGGTGCTGAAGGAATACGCCGGGAACGACCCCGCCCGCTTCCGGGCCGTCAAGGTGCGCTTCTCCCGCCACGTCTTCCCCGGAGAGACCATCGTCACCGAGATGTGGCAGGGGCAGGACCGGGTCATTTTCCAGTCAAAAACCGCGGAGAGGGGAGAGTACTGCATTACCAACGCCGCGGTGTGGCTGCAGTAGAAAGCAGCGGGAGAAGTAAAAAGCAGTCCCGCCGGCTAGTCCGCCTTATACTCCAGGCCGTATCTGAATGCGGCCTGGTTTATTTCCAGCAGGCGGGGAGGAACGGTCTCCCGGATTACCTCTTCCCAGCACTCCCGGGGGAAGGGAAGCAGGGGGCAAAGGATCCCCAGCAGGATCATGTTCAAGACCCGCGGGTTCCGGCGAAGGGGCTCCGCCTGCCCCGTATCCAGGACAATGGTGCGGTGGGCGGCCTTCTTGATCTGCTCCAGGGCATCGGCGGGGTATTCCTCCCGGCCGGTAAGGACGGGGAGGGGCTCCATAACCAGGTCGGCGGTGATTACCGTCCCCCGGGAGGAGAGATAGGGCAGCCAGCGCAGGGCCTCCAACTGCTCGAAGGAGAGAAGGAAGTCGGCATCGCCCAGGGGAATCAGGGGGGAATAGACCCGAGACCCGATGCGGACATGGGTAACGACGCTGCCGCCGCGCTGGGCCATGCCGTGGGTTTCGGCGGTCTTCACCTCCAGATCCTGGGCCAGGGCCACCCGGGAGATGATCTTGCTGGCCAGGATGGTGCCCTGCCCTCCGGCGCCGGCGATTAAAAGGTCGTACTTGCAATTGTTCATCGCTGCTTCACCTGCCTTCCTCGGAGACGGGGATAATAGCCTGCTGCCGGCAGACCTGGGCGCAAAGGCCGCAGCCGTTGCAGAGGGAGGGGTTAACCGCCGCCTTCTTCCCGTCGAAGCTGATGGCCGGGCAGCCCAGGCGCAGGCAGAGGCGGCAGCCGTTGCACTTATCCTCTTTTACGGCCAGGGGCGGGCTGCTCTCCCTGGTGAGCAGGGGGCAGGGGTGCCGGGCAATGATCACGGAAGGTTCCCCGGCGGCCAGCTCCTCTTTCAGGGTTTGGCGCAGGCGGTCCAGCTGGAAGGGATCGACCACCGCTACCCGGCGGACGCCCACGGCACGGCAGAGGGCCTCCAGGTCCACTGCCGGGACCTTCTTTCCCTGCAGGGTGAACCCCGTTCCCGGGTGGGCCTGGTGCCCGGTCATGGCCGTGGTCCCGTTGTCCAGGATGAGCACCGTCACCGGGGCGGCGTTGTAAACCACGTCGATGAGGGGGGTAATTCCGGAATGGAGGAAGGTGGAGTCGCCGATGACCGCCACGGTGCGGCCGGCCAGCTCCGGCTTGGCCAGCACCATCCCCAGGGCGGTGCCGATGCTGGCGCCCATGCAGATGCAGGAATCCATGGCCTCCAGGGGCGGTGTCGCCGCCAGGGTGTAGCAGCCGATATCCCCCATGACGTGGACCTTCAGCTGCTTCAAGACGTAAAATACTCCCCGGTGGGAGCAGCCGGGGCAGAGCAGGGGCGGCCGGGAGGGAATCTCCCGCGGCGGAATCGTCCCCCGGGATTCTCCCCGCACCTTCTCCCGGATCAGCTCGGTGCTGTACTCGCCCACCGCGGGGAAGAGTTCCTTCCCCGTGACTTCAAGGCCCAAGGCCCGAATCTGCTCCTCCATGAAGGGATCCAGCTCTTCCACCACCAGGAGCCGCTTGACGGCGGCGGCAAAGCGCCGGACCAGGCCGGCGGGGAGGGGGTAGCTGAAGCCCAGCTTCAGGACGGAGGCATCGGGAAGGGCCTCTTTCACGTACTGATAGGCCACCCCGGAGCAGACGACCCCCAGCTCCGGGGAGCCCGCTTCTATGCGGTTCAGGGGGCTTTTTTCCGCCTCCTCCTGCAGGGCCTGCAGGCGCGCTTCCACCAGGGGGTGGCGCCGGCGGGCGTAGGCGGGGAGCATTACGTACTTGGGGGCATTCTTCACGTATTCTTTTGGCTCCCGCGGCAGCGGCTCTCCCAGGGCCACCAGGCCGCGGGAGTGGGAGATGCGGGTGCTGCTGCGCAGGAGCACCGGGGTGTCGAAGCGCTCGCTCAACTCCAGGGCGTAGAGGACAAAATCCTTGGCCTCCTGGCTGTCCGCGGGCTCCAGGACGGGGATCTTGGCCAGCCGGGCCAGGTGCCGGGAATCCTGCTCGTTCTGGGAGCTGTGCATCCCCGGGTCGTCGGCGGCCACCAGAACCAGGCCGCCCCCCACGCCGGTGTAGGAAAAGGTAACCAGGGGGTCGGCGGCCACGTTGACGCCCACGTGCTTCATGCAAGTGATCACCCGGGCCCCGGCCAGGGAGGCGCCGATGCCCACCTCCAGGGCCACCTTTTCATTGACGGACCAGTTGCAATGGATCCCTTTGTAGCGGGCCAGGGTCTCCAGGATTTCGGTGCTGGGCGTCCCCGGGTAGGCGGTGCCCACGGTGACGCCGGCTTCGTACGCTCCTCGGGCGATGGCTTCGTTCCCGGTCATGATCTCTTTGGCGGACATTTATTCCAGCTCTCCTTTTTCTACTTCGACAATACGGCGGCTTTTGCCGGTGGTCCGTTCCAGGGACTTGGGCTCCATGAGCTTCACCTTGGGGCCCAGGGAGAGGGTGGAGCGCAGCCGGCTGCGGATCTTCTCCTCCAGCTGCTCCAGCTCCCGGAAGCTGTCGCTAAAGCCCTGGGGAGTAAGCTCCACCTGCACCTCCAGGTCCTTGATAAAGCCCTTCTGGCGGATCAGCACCAGGCGGTAATGAGGGGAAACCTCGGGGAAGGTGGAGAGGACCTCCTCCACCTGGGAGGGGAAGATGTTGACCCCCTTGACGATGACCATGTCGTCGCTGCGGCCGGTGATGTAGTCCATGCGCCGTCCCGTCCGGCCGCAGGGGCAGGGAGAGTCGATTAACCTGGTTATATCCCCCGTCCGGTAGCGCAGCACGGGAAATGCTTCCTTGGTCAGGGGAGTCAGGACCAGCTCCCCTTTTTCCCCGTCGGGGAGCCGCTCCCCGGTTTTGGGATCGATGATCTCGGCATAAAAATAGTCTTCCAGGAGATGCATGCCGTTTCTTTCACTGCATTCCCCGGCAATCCCCGGGCCCATCACCTCGGTAAGGCCGTAATTAAGGGTGGCCTTGAGCCCCCATTCCTTCTCGATCTCCTGGCGCATCAGGTCCGAGCAGGGCTCCCCGCCGAAAAGGCCCAGGCGCAGGTGGAAACTGGCGGGATCGTAGCCCAGCTCCCGGGCCTGCTCCGCCATGTAGAGGGCGAAGGAGGGGGTGGACACCAGGACGGTGGTGTGGAAATCCTGCATCAGGGAGAGCTGCCGCTCGGTGTTGCCGCTGGAGAAGGGGACCACCATCGCCCCCAGCTTCTCCAGGCCGTAGTGCAGCCCGAAGCCCCCGGTAAAGAGGCCGTAGCCGAAGGAGATCTGGGCAATGTCTTCCCTGGTCACTCCGGCCATCTGGCAGATCCGGCTGACGGCGTCGGCCCAGACGGACAGGTCCCGCCGGGTGTAGCCGGAGACAATGGGCTTGCCGGTGGTTCCCGAGGAGGCATGGAGGCGGAGAATCTTTTTCAAGCTCACGGCGGCCATCCCGAAGGGGTACTGTCCCCGCAGGTCGTTCTTGGAGGTGAAGGGGAGCAGATGAATGTCGGCCAGCCCCCGGATATCGACGGGTTTAATCCCGTGTTCTTTTAATTTTTTTTGATAATAAGGACTCCTTTTAAAGATCCGTTCTACCGTTTCCCGAAAGCGCTTCTCCTGGAGCCGGGCGATCTCCTCCCGGCTCAGATAATCTTTATGCATTTTCTGCCGTCACTCCTTGCTACAAAGAATAGATCCGTTCGCCGTCGATAACCTTTACCTGCTTCTCCCTGAGGATGCGCAGGGCTTCGGGAGCATTCTCCACGCGCATCAGGATCAGGGCGTCCTGGGCGGGCTTCTCCACAAAGGAATAGAGATACTCAATATTGATCTGCGCCTCTTCCAGGTAGGTTAAAATCTGGGCCAGCCCCCCGGGCTTGTCGGGGACTTCCACGGCGATAACCTCGGTTTCGCTGGCCATGAAGCCCTTCTCCCGCAGCACCTGGCAGGCCAGGTCCGGCTTATCCACGATGAGGCGCAAAATGCCGAAATCGGAAGTATCGGCGATGGAGAGGGCGCGAATATTGATCCCGGCTTCCCCCAGGACTTGGGTTACCCGTACCAGCCGGCCGCACTTGTTCTCCAGAAATACGGAAATCTGCTTGACCATAAAACTTAATACCTCCTTATGGGTGGTGGCCCCGGTATTTGAATCGAGTCTAGATTAAAAGTCAATAAAATTTACCGCGGGTCAGGCGTTGGTGGCCCCGTTATTTAAAGCAAGTCTTAGAGTTTGCGCTTGTCGATGACGCGCTGGGCCTTTCCTTCGCTGCGGGCGATAGTTTTCGGTTCCACCAGCTTGATCTGGGCGGAGATCCCCAGGGTATTCTCAATCTCCTTGCGGATCAACTGCTCCAGCCCCTCCAGGCCCCGGACGTGGTCCGAGAACATGGCGTCGGAGACCTCAACCAAGATCTCCAGGGTGTCCAGGGAGCCTTTGCGGTCGACTACCAGCTGGTAGTAGGGCTCGGTCCCGCCGATCTCCAGGAGCACGCTCTCCACCTGGGAGGGGAAGATGTTCACGCCGCGGATAATGAGCATGTCGTCGGAGCGGCCGCTCACCTTCTCCATCCGCACGTGGGTCCGCCCGCAGGAGCACTTTTCCCGCTTCAACACGGTTATATCCCGGGTCCTATAGCGGATCAGAGGGAGCGCCTCCTTGGTTATGGTGGTGATCACCAGTTCCCCTACCTGGCCGTCGGGAAGGACCCGGCCGGTGGCGGGATCGATAATTTCGGGGATGAAATGGTCCTCGTAGATATGCAGGCCATCCTTGGCCGGGCACTCGCAGGATACCCCGGGTCCGATTATCTCGCTCAGGCCGTAGATATCGTAGGCGTCAATATTTAGCTTCTCCTCGATCACCTTGCGCATATTTTCCGACCAGGGCTCCGCACCGAAGAGGCCGGAACGGAGCTTCAGCTCCGAGGGGCGGACTCCCATCTCCTCCATGGTTTCGGCGATATGCAGGGCGTAGGAGGGGGTGCAGGCCAGGAGGGTGGAGCCCAGATCCTTCATCATGCGGATCTGGCGCTTGGTTTGCCCGCCGGAGATGGGGACTACTATGGCCCCGATCTTCTCCGCCCCGTAGTGAACCCCCAGGCCGCCGGTAAAGAGGCCGTAGCCGTACGCGATGTGCACCACGGAGTTGCTGGAGGCGCCGCTGCTGACCAGGGAGCGGGCCATCAGCTCCGACCAGGTCTCCAGGTCGCGGCGGGTGTAGCCCACCACCGTGGGGGTGCCCGTGGTTCCCGAAGAGGAGTGGAGGCGCACCACTTCGCTTAAGTCGGTGGCGAAGAGGCCGAAGGGAAAATTGTCCCGCAGGTCGTCCTTGACGGTAAAGGGGAGCAGGGCCAAATCTTTCAGGGAGCGGATATCTCCCGGTTCCACCCCCGCTTCTTTAAACCTGTTCCGGTAAAAGGGGACCAGATGGTAAACCCGTTCCAGGGTCTGCTTCAAGCGCAAAAATTGTACTGTTTCCAGCTTTTCCCGATCCATGGCTTCATAGGTGGGGTTCCACATTTGAATTCCTCCCGCCCAAGTGTTTTGGCTGACTAACCCGTATGTAATTCCATGATGGAAAAAGGGTTTCCTGCTTTGGTGGCGCGGGAAAAAGGATTCCCGTGGTAATTATCGAAATCCTCCGCAAAACAATCCCGCCGCATCTTGTTTTGCACCGCCGGCTTTTTCTCCGCCGGCACCCATTCTTGTGCCTGGCTTCGGGGC
>LFRQ01000031.1:366-4975 GCA_001512835.1 Clostridia bacterium DTU022 | reverse complement strand
GCCTGCAGGCCCCGCTGCAAGGTTTCTTCGTCCAGCCGCCTGGTCCGGCCCACCAGGACGTTCACCGTGTCCGACGGGTCGTAAATGCACCAGGAGATTCCCTCTTCCCCCAGGTGCTTGAGGTAGGCCTTGTTGGTATGTTGTTCCGGCACTTTTGAGCCGGGACGGCGGTTATAAAAAGCCCGGTAAGCATAAAATACTTCCTCTTCCCGGGGGCGGCGCTGAATCCGGTACTCTTCGGGGAGCTGCTCCCTCAATACGGAGTGAACCCCGGAGCTGTCGATGACCAGGTCGGCCAGGACCTCCTCCCCGTTTACAATCACGCCCCGGACCCGCTTATCCTTGATAACCAGCCCTTCGGCCCGGGCTTCGTAATGGATGCTGGCCCGCTCCGCGGCCCGGGCCAAGAGCAGCTCCACCAGGGGGCGGCGCTCCATGGATAAGTCAACTTTTTCCTTGTCCTGGTAAATCCGGATAATGCTCTTGCCGTCGGGAGTGACGAAAGACCAGTCTCTTTTCCAGAAATAGTGCTTCGAGTCCGGCAGGGGTATATTCAGCCTGGTAAAAACATGGGGCGTCACGTCGTCATGCCAATCGTAGCTGACTTCGCCCTGCTTGTTCTTTTCAAATATATCTACCTTATAACCGTGCCGCCCCAGGATATGTGCCGCCACCAGGCCGCCGTGGCCGGCTCCGACTATGGCTATTTTCCCTTTCATCCCAACACTGGCTCGCGATCCGTCCCTGTGACGGGGAGCACCCTCCTTTTCCGTTTTTTGGACCCAGGCCCGGGTCTTGCGGCCAACCGCTGCCGTTGAACTCGGAGCCGCCACCCTGACCCCGCAGAGCCTGGTTCTACTATTTACTATTTGGGTAATTACTTAGACAAAATTCGCCTTTCCCCTGCTCCGACATCCCGGAGGCGGTGAATTCACGGCCGCCACCCCCCGGGCCGCTCCCCCCAAAGGGCCATAGTGCCTTATGGAGTCGCTGTTATTATCGCTATTAATAAAGATACAAGATAGGGTGGAGTGCTTCTTCATAGGGCGATCTTTCCCGAGGGTTTCCCAACCACCTTTAAATTAATAAACAGTATAAGAATGTTTGTTAAAATTAAAGAACAGTATAATAATGTTTGCAATTATGTTATGATGAAAACGAGATATAATCATTGGGCAGCTCCGTCCGGGGCAAAAAATATGGTATGGCGCAAAGGGAGATATTATGGGGCGCCGAGGGATGCAGCGCCAGCTGGCCAGTGTCGCCATTGCGGCGCGATTAAAACGGTGATTTAATTGGACTGAAAAAGGAGAAAGAGATACAGTGGAAGCCGCATAGGAGAAAACCCGCCCGGCGGCAAGGGCAATCCGTTTTTTCTAGCCTGGAACATTTTTTTGTGAAAGGGGTTTCACCGCTTGAAAGATGCCTTGGCTATTGAAATTAAGGGCTTAATCAAAGCTTACGGCCCGGTTCAGGCGCTGCGAGGCGTAAACCTGGAAGTAAGGCGCGGCGAAATCCTGGGCTTCCTCGGCCCCAACGGGGCCGGGAAGACCACTACCATCCGCTGCCTGCTGGACTTGATCCGCCCCCAATCCGGGCAGATGCGGGTCCTGGGGCTGGATCCCCGGAAAGATTCGGTGGCGCTCCGTTCCAGGGTAGGCTACCTCCCCGGGGAACTAAAGCTGGAAGGCAACCTGACGGTTAAGGAAACGCTGCGCTACTTCGACAATCTGCGGGGCCGCCGGAGCGATTGGCGCTACGTGCGCCGGCTGGCGGAGCAGCTGGAGTTGGACCTGGAGAAACCGGTTAAAAACCTCTCCAAGGGCAACAAGCAGAAGGTGGGCCTGATCCAGGCCTTGATGAGCCGCCCCGAGCTCCTGCTGCTGGATGAACCCACCAGCGGCCTGGACCCCCTCATGCAGCAGGTGGTCTACCGGCTGCTTAGGGAAGCCCGGGCCGGCGGCGCCACCGTCTTCTTCTCCTCCCATGTTATCAGCGAGGTGGAGGCCATCGCCGAGCGGGTGGCGATCATCCGCTCCGGGGTGATCGTGGAAGAGGCCGAACCGGGCGCCCTGATCAACATGTCCCTGCGCCGCTTCCGGCTGCGCTTTCGGGAACCGGTAGACATCGACCCCCTAACGGCGGTGGAAGGGGTAACCCTGGTGGAGCGAAAGGGCGACCGGGAAGCAACCCTGCAGGTGGAAGGAGAAGTGGACGGGTTTATCAAGGCCCTGGGCGCTTTTCCGGTGAGCGACCTTCAATCCGACCACCTCTCCCTGGAAGAGGTTTTCCTGGCCTACTACAAGAACGGCCAAAAGAACGACCCGAGGGAGGAACAAGAAGATGCAGGCCGAGTTTAAGCATATGCTGCGCCGCCTGCGCTGGCAGATTATAGGGTGGTCTTTGGGGGTGGTCCTTTACGACTTGTTGCTGGCTTTCTTCTATCCCAGCATGGTCGATATGGGCGATGCCATCATAGATTATATTAAAGCCTTTCCCCAGGGGATGGTCGCTTTCTTTGAAAATATCTACGCCATCGCCACGCCCATGGGGTACCTGGACGTCTACTTCTTCTCCTACATGCACCTGATCATCGGCATTCTGGCCATCGGGACGGGCGCCGGCTTGCTGGCCGGAGACGAAGAGAGAGGCACCCTGGACCTGGTCATGGCCCAGCCGGTAAGCCGCAGCGGGCTGTTCTGGGGACGCTGGACCGCCCTGCTGGCGGCCCTGGTTATAATCCTGGCCGCGGGCTGGCTGAGCTGGGCTCTGCCCTCCCGCTCCATAGGGATGGACCTGACCTGGAGGCAACTGCTCCTCCCCTTCCTCCCCCTGCTGGCCGTATTGATGCTCTTTGCCTCCCTGGCCCTGCTGCTGAGCATGATTTTGCCCGCCGCCCGCATCGCCGGCATGGCCACCGGGGCTCTCCTGGTAGGCAACTACCTGTTGGCGGGTCTGGCCAATCTTAACGAAAAGCTGCAGCCGGTTATGAAATACACTCCCCTTCATTACTACCAGGGCGGCACCGCTGTGGAAGGGCTGGAGCTATGCTGGCTGCTGGGCCTGCTGGCCGCCGCCCTGCTGGCGGCCGCCGCCGCCTGGCTCCTCTTCCTGCGCCGCGATATCCGCGTCGGCGGAGAACGCAGCTGGAAGTTAACATAATCAGTGCCTGGCACGTCAACTTTGTCAACTAAATTGAATATTCTGACAATGATATCGGGTTCGGCAACATTTTCAACTTTTTGCTTTGGTGCCCGGCACGTCAACTTTAGGAGCAAGAAGGATCAATTAGATCGTAAAAAACACCGTCAAAGTCGTCTTAACCCTGACGGTTCTGTAAGAACAAATGTTCCTTAGTCCTATGTCACATTAACCCTGCTCAAAAGCACTTTTTAAGCGCTTTATTTTCAAAACCCCTTACCCCAGCTATGTACTAGTGCAAAAAACTTATATTTCAAGACCTGACCCCATAGTTGTGCTTAATTTCAAGACCTGACCCCGCTAGTTCATAAACAGAAGCAAGCTTACAGCCATAACCATCATTCCCGCAACGAGGCCGTATATAGAGAGATGGTGTTCCCCATATTCGCGGGCGGAGGGAAGCAATTCGTCCAGGGAGATAAATACCATTATGCCTGCCACCAGGGCAAAAATGATCCCCATTACCATATCGCTTATAAACGGCCTCAAAATTAGGTAGCCCAACAGGGCTCCAACAGGCTCGGAAAACCCCGATAGAAACGAATAGAGGAACGCTTTGCTTTTACTGCCCGTGGCAAAGTATATGGGAACGGAAACGGCTATACCTTCAGGTATGTTATGGATGGCAATGGCTATGGCTATGGGGATGGCAATCCGAGGTTCCTGAAGGGCGGCTATAAAGGTGGCAATGCCCTCGGGAAAATTGTGAATCGCAATGGCCAAGGCAGCAAAAATGCCCATGCGCAGGAGCTTTTGATTTTTTTCTGCGTCCTCTCGCTTTCTGACCTGCTCCATGTGGTGGCTTGTCCCAGGGTTTACTTCTTGAATCTCTTCAACGGAATGAAGCTCGTGGGGGTTTTCAGATGAAGGAATCAGTTTGTCAATAATACCGATTAGGAACATGCCTCCGAAAAAAGCAAGAACTGTAATCCACGGGCCTTTTCCAGGGCCAAGCTCATTAACCAGGGAGGCCTGGCCTTTGAAGAAAATTTCAATCATGGAAACATAGATCATTACCCCTGCCGAAAAACCAAGACTGACAGATAAAAATTTGGGATTACTCTTTTTGGCAACAAAAGCAATGATACTGCCTATACCCGTACTTAGACCGGCAAATAAGGTTAGACCGAAAGCAAGAAGAACGTTTTCCATTTCCCTGTGCCCTTGCGTGTTTTTTGTGATCCTCTTTGTTAACGGTTTACACTTCAGCCGCCAGGAGGATATTTAATATTTGCGTGTTGTCGTGTGATCTTTTTTTATTAACTCCATGTACTAATCTCGAACGCTGTCATAACGGAAATTTTGTTTCGATTATTTTCCTTCGCCAAATTATCAAGGAATTCCTTTGCAAACGAAGCCCAAAACGCATCGGCCGGGGCCGTTCTTTTACATTCCAAGACCTGACTCC
>LFRQ01000031.1:0-357 GCA_001512835.1 Clostridia bacterium DTU022 | reverse complement strand
CAAGACCTGACCCCGTCAATTACTCATAAAAAAGCGCGAGGCCATAAACGATATGGCTCGCGCCTGGTTTTATTGAAAAATTAGGCAAATATAGATGCCGTTGCCTAGTTGTGCATTACAATCATTTTCTCAGTTTAAGTTCTATATCTTTGCTTTTTGCTTTTTCACGATCTGATCACCATTACCGCTTTCCCTTGGGCAAAAATATTAATTAATGTTTAATATATAAAAAAACATGGTAAGAGTAAAAGAACTAATACCATGAGAGTTTAAGCTCTTTTGCTTTAAATGTTAATGGTGGAGGCGGCGGGAATCGAACCCGCGTCCGAAGGCCAAGCTACAGGAACTTCTACAGGC
>LFRQ01000078.1:29711-37178 GCA_001512835.1 Clostridia bacterium DTU022 | reverse complement strand
TCTTTGAGTTCCTGTTTTAGAGCCTGCTCCCGGTCCTGCTGGGCGCGAAGATTTTTCCGCTCCTTCTCCAATTCCCTGCTAATTTCCTGCCGCTCCTGCTGCTTTTCTTGCAGAAGGCCGGCATAAACGGGCATGACCGAGGAGGCGATAAAGAGAAGCGCCAGCAGCAGGGACCAGAAAAGGATATGTTTTCTCTTCCCAAGTACCATCATATTCTCCTCCCTGATTTAAGGCTCGCTTTTTCGCTCTCTCTTTCTTTTTCTCTCTATAATTTTATATCGACCGGATTCCTGCAAAGCTAAACCTTCAGAAAACGACCCATGGAAAAGATGCTTCCCAGCACCCCCAGTCCCGTCCCCAGGGGGACAAGGTACTTGAACAGCTGCAGCATGATGGTGGACAGGGGGATCAGGCTTAAAAAAGCCAGGTTCGCCGCATCCACCCATTGCAGGGCCGCCCCGTAAGAATAGTAGAGAACCAGCAGGGGCAGCACCGCCCCGGCCAGACCCAGGAACAGCCCTTCCAGCAGGAAAGGCCAGCGGATAAAGCTGTTGGTAGCCCCCACGTACTTCATGATCATAATCTCCCGGCGGCGCAGCAAGACCGTCAACCTGATGGTATGGGAAATCAGGAAGACGGCGGTCACCGCCAGCAGGGCCATCAGGACGATGCCGATGATCTTTAAAGCCGTGGTCGTCTTAAAGAGATTCTCCACCGTCCCTTCGCCGTAAAGCACTTTCTCCACCGCCGGGTAGCCTTCGATCTCCTTGGCCACCGGGATCACCTCTTCCGGGACGGAGGTGCGGATTTCAAAGGAGTCGGGCAAGGGATTGTCCTCCGGATTTTCATAGCCGTCCAGGGATCCCGGAGGCAGTTGCTCCTTCAACCGGTTCAGGGCCTCCTCCCGGGAGACAAAGCGAACCTCGGTAATGCTGTTATGGGCCACCAGCATCTGCCGCAGCTGGTTGCGCTCTTCTACGCCGGCGCTGTCATCGATCTGGACGGTGATCTCCACCTGGTTTTTCACCGTCTCCGCCATGTGGTTGATATTAAAGTTGACCGCCATAAAGGTACCCAGCATAAGCAGGGTAATGGCCACCACGCCCACGGAGGCGATACTCAACCATCTATTCCGGTAAAGGCTCTTAAAGGCTTCTCCCAGGAAGTAGAAAAAACTCTCAAAGGGCACGGATGTAAGCTCCTTTCTTCTCGTCTGATACCAGCCGCCCTTTTTCCAGGTAGATCACCCGCTTCTGAAAGCGATCCACAATTTCCTGGTCGTGGGTGGCCACCACGATGGTGGTCCCCTGAATATTTATGTCGCGTAAAATATTCATTACCTCCAGGGAGGTGTCGGGATCCAGGTTGCCCGTGGGCTCATCCGCTATAATCATGGCCGGACGGTTGACGATGGCCCGGGCAATCCCAACCCGCTGCTGCTCCCCGCCGGAGAGGTCGCAGACCCGGCAGCGCTCCTTATCTTTCAAGCCGACCATCTCCAAGACCCGGGGTACCCGCCGGCGAATTTCCCACCAGGGGGTGCCCGTTACCCGCAGGGCAAAGGCAATGTTGTCATAAGCGGTGCGCTCCTCCAGGAGCCGAAAATCCTGGAAAACGATGCCGATATTCCGCCGCAGGTAGGGAATCCGCCGCGCCGGAATGCGCTTCAGATCCTGGCCAAATACCTTTATGGTGCCACTGGTAGGAGCGATCTCCCGGATCATCAGCTTCAACAAGGTTGACTTGCCGGCCCCGCTGGCTCCCACAATAAAGACAAATTCGCCCCGGTTGATGGTAAGGTTGATGTTCTTCAAGACGTAGTCGCTGTTGTTGTCATAGCGTTGATACAGACCGGCAGTCTCAACCATGTCGGGCAGCACTCCCGTTAATTAACATAATTTAATACTTTTACGAACAATATTCGACAGCCGACGGCCATCTCCTCTCCCTATTATTAAAAAAAATTAATTTTTACAATAAAAACCTGCCATTTTAGGCAGGTTTTTCATGAAAAAACGAGTTTTCAAGAGAAAGGCTTCTCAGATTTCTTTTTTTATCCAGGGCATCATCGCCCGCAGCTCCCGCCCGACTTTCTCCAGGAGGTGCTCCTGATCGGCCCGGCGCAGGGAGTTGAACACCGGGCGACCGGCCTGGTTTTCCAGGATCCACTCCCGGGCAAAGCTCCCCGCCTGGATCTCCCAGAGAATGGCCTCCATCTCCCGGCGCACCTCGGGTCCCACAATGCGCGGCCCCCGAGTTAAATCTCCGTATTCGGCGGTATCGCTTACGGAGTAGCGCATCAGGGAGAGCCCCCCCTCGTAAATCAGGTCCACGATGAGCTTTAGCTCGTGGAGGCATTCAAAGTAGGCCACATGGGGCTGGTAGCCTGCCTGCACCAGGGTTTCAAAGGCCGCCTTGATCAGGGCGGTAATCCCGCCGCAGAGGATTACCTGTTCGCCGAAGAGATCCGTCTCCGTTTCCTCTTTAAAGGTGGTCTCGATAACCCCCGCCCGGGTGGAGCCGATGGCGGCGGCGTAAGAGAGAGCCAGGGGGTGGGCTTGGCCGGTATAATCCTGGTGGATGGCCACCAGGGAGGGGACCCCCTTCCCTTCCTTGTACATGCGGCGGAGGAGGTGGCCCGGGCTCTTGGGAGCCACCATGAAGACGTCCACTTCCGCCGGGGGGACAATCTGGCCGTACAGGATATTGAAGCCGTGGGCGAAGCCGATGGCCTTCCCGGGAGAGAGGTGGGGAAGAACTTCGCGGTAAACTTCGGGCTGCACATTGTCGCCCACCAGGAACATGATCACCTCCGCCGCGGCGGCGGCTTCTTTGACGGAAGCCACTTCCAGGCCGTCGGCGGCGGCCCGCTCCCTGCTCTTGCTGCCCTCGTAGAGGCCCACCACTACCTGGACGCCGCTGTCCTTCAAGTTTTGGGCATGGGCGTGCCCCTGGCTGCCGTAGCCGAGCACGGCAACTTTCTTCTTCTTGATCAGGTTGAGATCCACATCCTTGTCGTAGTAAATCTTGAGCATCTCTCCATTCCTCCTTGGGCGCTTTAAGCTCTGAATTTGGACAACAGACCTTCGGCCCGGGCGGCGATATGCTGCGCGGTAAGCCCGTAGTATTCCAGGAGTTCTCCGGGCTTCCCGGACTGGCCAAAGCAGTCGGGGACCCCCACGCGGCCGAGGGGGACGGGGCACTCCTCGCCCAGGACCTCGGCCACGGCTCCTCCCAGGCCGCCGATAATATTGTGTTCTTCCACCGTTATTACCGCCCCCGTCTCCCGGGCGGCGGCCACCACCAGCTCCCGGTCCAGGGGCTTGACGGTGTGCAGGTGGATTACCCGGGGATCCAGCCCCCGGCCGCGCAAAATCTCCGCCGCTTCCAGGGCCGGGCCGGCCATGATCCCGGTGGAGATCAGGGTCAGGTCCCCCCCGGCGCGGAGCAGGATTCCCTTCCCGATCTGGAAGGGAACCTCCTCGGGAATAACCTGGGGCACCTTGGAACGTCCCAGGCGGAGGTAAACGGGACCCGGCCAGGCCGCCGCCGCCAGGGTGGCTTTCCGGGCTTCCGGAGCATCGGCGGGACAGAGCACGGTCATGTTGGGAAGAGCTCTCATCAAGGCCAGGTCTTCCAGAGCCTGGTGCGAGGCCCCGTCCTCCCCTACGGTTATCCCGCTATGGCTGCCGGCAATCTTCACATTGAGGGCGGGATAGGCCACCGAGTTGCGGATCTGGTCGTAGACCCGGCCTGTGGCAAAAACGGCAAAAGTGCTGGCAAAGGGTATTTTGCCGCAGGCGGCCAGGCCGGCGGCCACCCCGATGAGGTTGGCCTCGGCCACCCCCAGGTTGAAAAACCGCTCGGGGTACTGCTGGGCAAACTTGGCCGAATATGTAGACTTGGAAAGATCGGCGTCCAGGGCCACGATCCGGACATCCTGGCGCCCCAGTTCCACTAGCGCCTCCCCATAAGCTTCCCGGGTTGCTTTCAACAGGCTCCCTCCTTTGCCCCATTCTCCAGGTCGCCCAGGGCCTCCTCCAGTTCCTGGGGAGAAGGGGCGACCCCGTGCCATTCGCTCCGGTTCTCCATGAAGGAGACCCCTTTCCCCTTTACCGTCCGGGCGATAACCATGAGCGGCTTGTCGGCCGGGGCGGCCTTCCGGTCCAAGGCCTCCAGGATCTCCGGAAAGTTGTGCCCGTCCACCCTCCGCACCTGCCAGCCAAAGGCTTCCCACTTGGCGGCAAGGGGATCCAGGGAGATAACCCGCTCCGTGGGGCCGTCGATCTGCAAGCCGTTCCAGTCCAGGATGGCGGTCAGGTTGCCCAGGCGGTAATGGGCCGCCGCCATGGCCGCTTCCCAGATCTGCCCCTCCTGGCATTCGCCGTCGCCCAGGATGGCGTATACCCGCCAGTCCGCCCGGTCCAGGCGGGCGGCCAGGGCCATGCCCGTGGCCACGGATAACCCCTGGCCCAGGGAACCGGTGGACATGTCCACCCCCGGCACCTTGTTCATATCGGGGTGTCCCTGCAGTTCCGAACCCAGCCGGCGCAGCCCTTCCAGCTTGGACCGGGGAAAGAAGCCCCGGACGGCCAACACGGCATAAAGAGCCGGGGCGGCATGCCCCTTGGAGAGGACCAGGCGGTCGCGGTGCGGCCACCGAGGGTCTTCGGGCTTCACGCGCAAAATGTTAAAATAAAGGGCCACCAGCAACTCCACCAGGGAAAGGGAGCCGCCCGGATGCCCGGAGCCCGCTGCGGCAATCATTTTTAGTATGTCCCGGCGCACCTCCCTGGCCTGCTGCTGCAACTGGTGAATTGACCGCGGCAGATCTGCTTCCATATCATTCTCTCCTTTCCGGTCCGGCAACCAGTCGGCGAAATCCTTCTCCGTAAACTTCGCCGGCGCTGCCGACGACGATAAAAGCTCCGGGGTCCACTTCCCTGACCATGGCGATAAGCTCGGTCACCTGCGGGCGGGTAACCACGCAGAGGAGCACCTCCTTCCGGCCGCCGGTGTACCCTCCCCTTCCGTCAATCCTGGTTACCCCGCGGTCCAGGGATTGAAGAATCCGGCGGTTGATCTCCTCCCCCTGGGTGGTAATAACCAGGATGGACTTGTTCAAGTTTAACCCCTCCTGTACCACGTCGATGACCCAGCTGCTGATAAAAAGGGAGAGGGCCGCGTACATGGCTACCTCGCCGCTAAAAGCAAACAAGGCCAGGGCGATAACCACCAGGTCGCTGCCAAAAAGACCCTGCCCGGGAGTAAGTCCCAGCAGCTTGTTCAAGATCAGGGAAAGCAGAGCGGTGCCCCCCGTGGAGCCCCGGGAGCGAAAAACCAGGCCCAAACCGATACCCATGATTACCCCGCCGTAAACGGAGGCCAGGAGCAAGTCGTCGGTCACCACCATGGGGAAGTAATAGGCCAGCAGCTCCACCAGGGCCGAAAGCAAAACGGCGCCCAGGATGCTCTGCAGGACCAGCCTCCGGCCCAGCATAAAATAGGAGGCGATAAAGATGGGGGTATTGACGGCGATGATGGTCAGGCCCACGGGTATATTAAAGAGGTGATAAAAAAGTACCCCCAGACCGCTGACTCCTCCTGCCGCCAGCCGGTGGGGAATCAGGAAAAAATGCAGGGCCACGGCCATGAGCAGGGTGCCCAGGACAATCCCGAGAAAGTCCTTGACACCGCGCTTAATCTGTTCCCGGTTCCATTTGGCCATCTTCCATACCCTCTTCGCTCCCCGGCTAGTGGGCGTTCTGCCGGCCCCTGTTCCGGGCCTGCCAGATTAGGAAGGCCTCCATGAACTGGTCCAGCTCGCCGTTCATTACCGCCTCCACCTGCCCCGTTTCTACACCGGTCCGGTGATCCTTGACCAGGGTAAAGGGGTGAAAAACATAGGTGCGGATCTGGCTGCCCCAGGCAATCTCCATCTGCTCTCCCCGCAAGGCGTTCAGTTCCTTCTCCTGAGCCTGGCGCTGCAGCTCCGCCAGGCGGGCCCGGAGAATGCGCATCGCTTGCTGGCGGTTGTGGTGCTGGGAACGATCCCGCTGGCAAGTAACGACAATGCCCGTGGGAATATGGGTTATGCGCACCGCCGAATCGGTCTTGTTGACATGCTGTCCCCCCGCCCCGCTGGCGCGAAAGGTGTCGATCTTCAGATCCTCAGGGTTGATGGTCCATTCCTCTTCGGGGACCTCGGGGATAACATCCACGGAGGCAAAAGAGGTGTGCCGGCGCCGGGCAGCATCAAAAGGAGAGATACGAATCAGGCGGTGCACCCCTTTTTCCGACTGGAGATAACCGTAAGCCGAGGGGCCTTTCACCAGCAAGGTGGCGCTCTTGATTCCCGCTTCGTCCCCGGGCAGCAGGTCCAGGAGCTCCACCTCCAGGCCCTTCTTCTCCGCCCAGCGGCTGTACATTCTCAGTAGCATCTCCGCCCAGTCCTGGGATTCAACGCCCCCGGCACCGGGATGAAGGGAAACAATGGCATTGCTGTGGTCATGTTTGCCGCTGAAAAGAGTCTCCAGTTCCAGGCGGTCCAGCTTCCGGGCAATCAACTGCAGCTGCCTGGCGGCCTCTTCCGTCAATTCGCCGCCCTCGCCCTCCTCTTCGGCCAACTCCAGGAGGACCTCCGCTTCTTCCAGCAGCTGCTCCAGTTCCCGGAGGGGCCGCAGCTGCTCCTTCAAGGCCCCGCTTTTCTTCAAGTATTCCTGAACCCTTCCGCCGTCTTCCCAGAAGGACGGCTCCGCCGCCTGCTCCTCCAGCCGGTTGAGCTGCTTCATTTTAGGCAGGTATTCAAAGAGAATCCCTCAGCCGGTACCAGCGCTGCTGTTGATCTTGCCACTCTTCCCGCAGCTCTTTGAGCATTTCGGGTTCCCCCTTCTCCATAAAGCTCTTATTTTCCACAGCATTTTTTATATTTTTTGCCGCTCCCACAAGGACAGGGATCGTTGCGCCCCACCTTCACGGAGACAGCGGCAGTCTTGCTTTGCCTGGCCGCCGTAGCGGGGCTGCCCCCCACGGGAACCGCCGCCGGGTGAACGGCATCGGTGGCCCCGATTACCGCCCGGCGCTGGGGCCGGGCGGCTACTTTTACGTGGTAAATATGGCGCACCACTTCGTCCTCGATGGAGCAGGTCATCGCTTCGAACATCTCGTAGCCTTCGTGGCGGTACTCCACTAAGGGGTCCCGCTGGCCATAGGCCCGCAGGTTAATCCCCTGGCGCAGGTCGTGCATCCCCTCCAGTTGATCCACCCAGTGGCTGTCCACGGTGCGCAGGAGCACCACCCGCTCCAGCTCGCGCATGATCTCGGCGCCGATCTCCTGCTCCCGCTCCTCGTAAAAAGCCCGGGCCTCCTCCAGGAAGAGACGGCGCACCTCTTCCCGGTCCCGGTCCTGGATCTGCTCTACTTTTATTCTGCCCCGGCGCAGGAAATATTTTTCCGCCTCCTGGAGCA